>NZ_JAUQTZ010000052.1:0-40111 GCF_059803845.1 Rhizobium sp. UFLA01-1127
GCCTTCAGGCCTTTTTCCTTTGCGAGCTGGGTAACGCCCTCGCAGGACCAGGTTCCGACATTCGGAATATTCGGCCCTATGCACACGACCGACTTTGCATTCAGGTGATCAAGCGCATATCCCATGGCGCCCAGCATGGAGACGCGAGGTCCGGCGTTGGTCGGCGCGTAGTTTGCCGCGAAGAAGCATTCGCGAGGAACACCAACGCCGGCGATCACGACGATGCCGGACTTCTTATAAAAATCCGCATTGGCGCCGCATTCGACAAAGCTCGAGTTGCCGACCATTAGCACGGCCTTTTCGTCGTTGACGAGTTTTGCGGCGAGCTGCGCTGCAATTTCCGGGTTCCACTGGTCGTCCTCGACCAGATATTTGATCGGCCGGCCCTTGATGCCGCCATTGGCATTCAGGCAGTCGAAATAGGCCTTCGCCGACTTGGTGGAATTCGAAAAGTCGTCCGGCCCGGTCTTGCCGGTGATGGCACCGATGATGATCGGCTCACCGATTGCCGGCTTGCCGCTATTGTCGCCGCAGGATGCGGCGGCGTGTGCGCTGAACGCCGAAATCAGCGTCAGGAAAAGGCCGATTGCCGGCCCTCTTAGATTGATAGGCATTATTTCCTCCAGTTTGTTGTCCCGCTCCCCACGGGATCTGTGTTTCGAAGATCGCCGGCTCAGCCGGAAATCGTCTTTCCTGTCATGAAGGCGGCAGCCCTTGCCGCAATCATCATCGTCGGGGCGTTGGTGTTGCCCGACACCAAGGTCGGCATGACAGAGGCATCGCAGACACGCAGCCCCTCGATACCGTGCACCTTCAGATCCGGCCCGACGACGGCCGTGCGATCGTCCGCCCGGCCCATTCGGGCAGTCCCCGCAGGGTGGAAAACGGTTTTTGCCGATTGGCGGATATAGTCGCGCAAGGCCTCGGGATCCTTTTCGATGCCCCGCTTCGGCAGCACACGGCGCTTGAGCAACTTGGCGAGGGCCGGCGCATCGAGGATGCGGATCGCCGTTTCGACCCCACGCACCAGGGTCTCGACATCGGCCGGATCGGAAAGCAGGTTGGCATTGAAATCCGTCTGCTCGGTCGGATTGGCGCTTTTCAGCCGTATCCATCCGCGCGAGCGCGGTCTCAGATAGCATGGCCCGATGCTGAGGCCGTGACCGGGCTCCGGGTCCCGGTCGACGAAGCCGATCAGGACCGGCAGGACATGGAACTGGACATCCGGCTGTCCCGTGCCGGCGGTATCGACAAAACCACCGCACTCGACGACGTTGGAAGACAAGAGCCCGCGATGTGACGTCAGATAGCGCAGCATATGGCCGGCGGCCCGCAGACCCTTGTCATGGCCAAGGATCGAAATCGGCTCGCGCGTCTCGCCCTGGACAGGCACTTCCAGATGATCCTGATAGTTGGCGCCGACACCCGGCAGATCAGCGACGACCTTGATGCCGAGGGGAGAAAGATGTGCACCATCGCCAATGCCGGACAGCTGCAGGATCTTCGGTGTCGCAATGGCGCCAGCAGCCAGCGCGATCTCGCGGGATGCCTTGAAAACCGCCCCGTCGAGCAGCTCGACACCGACAGCCTTCTGCCCTTCAAACAGGATACGGGCGACTTTGCGCTCCGTCACCACATTCAGATTCGGCCGCTTCTCCGCCTCACGCAGGAAGGCCTGGGCCGAACTCCAGCGGCGGCCGCCATAGGTCGTACTCTGATAGAAGCCGACGCCGGACTGGTCCGCGCCGTTGAAATCGCTGTTATGCGAAATACCGATTTCGGTTGCGGCCTTGACGAAGGCCTCGCTCAGCGGATGACGATGGCGCGGGTCCGAAACGCGCAGACCGCCTTTTTTGCCGTGGTAGTGGCCGTTCAGCCGTTCATTGTTTTCCAGCGAGCGGAAGACCGGCAGCACATCCTCGTAGGACCACCCCTGACAGCCCATTTGCGACCAGGTATCGTAGTCGTTGCGGTGGCCGCGAATATAGATCATCGCATTCACGGAGCTGCCGCCACCCAAAACATTGCCTTGCGGCACGATGCTCGGCCGGCCATTCAAACCCTTGTCGGGGTTCGAGGCGTAGGGATGAATATCGATGCCCTTGCCCAAAACCTTGAAGAAAGTTGCGGGTACATGGATCCAGGGGTCGGAATCCCGGCGCCCCGACTCGATCAGCAGCACCTTGTGCGCCGGATTTTCTGAAAGCCGGTTTGCCAGCACACAGCCTGAGGAGCCGCCACCGACAATGATATAGTCATAGGTCGTCATGGCTCAGCTCAATACCGTCTGGATCGTGGTGAATTCCTTCAGACCTTCCACGCCGAACTCTACGCCGACGCCGGACTGCTTCACGCCGCCGAAAGGCGCATTGGGCTGGATCGTGCCGTGCTTGTTGATCCAGACCGAGCCGCATTCGAGCTGCATCGCATAGCGTTTTGCCTTTTCCCCATCGGAGGACCAGACGGAGCCGCCGAGGCCAGCAGGATTTTGATTGGCGCGGGCGACCACCTCGTCGATGTCGCTATAGCGGATGATCGGCAGGGCCGGACCGAATTGCTCCTCGTCCACCAGCCGCACGCCATGATCGACGTCGGCGACAAGCGTGATCGGATAGAAATAACCCGGGCGATCCATGGGCGCGCCGCCGATCAGAATGCGACCACCATGGGCACGCGCATCGTCGACGAGTTCGCATACCTTGTTGAACTGCATTTCGTTCTGTATCGGACCGAGAATACTTGCCTCATCCAGGCCGTCGCCGACGACGATCCTCGAAGAATAATCCACAAGGCCGCGGCAGACCTCTTCATAGATGCTATCGTGCACATAGAGACGCTTCAGCGCCGCGCAGGTCTGGCCGTTGTTGATGAAGGCACCCCAGAAGAGCCCTTCGACGATGGCTTTCGGATTGGCATCGGGCAGGACGATGCCGGCATCGTTACCGCCAAGCTCCAGCGTCAGCCGCTTCAAGGTGGCGACCGCGGAGGCCATGACCTTCTTGCCGGTCTCTGTCGAGCCGGTGAAAGTCATCTTGGCGATACCGGGATGAGCGGAGAGCGCCGCGCCGATGCTGTTTTCGCCGGTAACGACGTTGACGACGCCGGGCGGCAAAACCTCGTTCATGATCTCGACGAGGCGGATCGTCGACAGCGGCGTCAAAGGCGAAGGCTTGATGACGACTGTGTTGCCGGCTCGGATTGCTGGAACGATATGCCAGCAGGCGATCATCACAGGCCAGTTCCAGGGTGTGATCGAGCCGACGACGCCGATCGGCTTGCGATGAAGCTCTACGCGACCTTCATTGTCGTCCTGCAGGACCTCCACAGGCAGGTCGAGTTCGGCCGTATGGCGGGTCCAGGCAAGAGCCGCGCCGATTTCGAAGCGCGAGCCGAGGCCATTGAGCGGCTTGCCCTGTTCGCGGGTGAGGATCTGAGCAAGCTCCTCGGTATGCTCGGCGATCGTTTCGGCGACGGCTCGGCATGCCATGGCGCGATCTTCGCTCGAAACCTGCGACCATGTCCTGAAGGCCTCGGTGGCCGCGGCAACCGCTCGGTCCAGATCCGCTTCGCCGCCAAGCGGCATATAGCCGACCACGTCGCCGTTCGACGGGTTTTTAACCGGTGCATGATGGGACGTGGCAACAGGCTCGCCACCAATAAGCAGGGTGTACTGCTTCACGACATTTTCCTCCCGTAACTTTCGAGAGGACTATGATCCCAGCCGCAAAATCCGTCTTGGGGAGAAACGCGCCTCGTCTTGGACTGAAACGCACGCTCGCTATTCAGTCCAACCTGTATGCCGGTTCCGGCGCGCGAAGCAACTCGCTTGGCGCACAATCGAACAGCTCCTTGAAGCTGCGATTGAAATAGGAAATATCGTTAAACCCGGCCGAATAGGCGACTTCGGCTATCGTTATCGGATTGCGCTGCTCCTTGAGCTGCTCGATCTTTTCCCGGGCGAACCGCAGTCGCTTGTCGCGGATGACGGTGGTACAGGTCATGCCCATGCCCTGGAAATCCTGCTGCAGGGTGCGGATCGACACTCCCAGCCGCGTCGCTAGCCATTTGGCGCTGAGACCGCTGTCGGTCAGATGCCTGTCGATGAGAATATCGACCATCTGCATCCGTCGGCTGGCGCTATCATGCAGCGAATTCAAGCTTGCCGCCTGAGCACCGGTCGAAAGGAACGCCTGACGGGTCGTGTCGAACATCAGCTGGCGCAAATGCGGGGAAGCCGCATCGCTTTCCGGCGTCGTCATCATCTTGGCGATCAACGCACGCAGCATCACAGCCATCGGATCGTTCGCCAGGAGCTTGCGGGCCACGTCAAAATCGACCTTGCTGTTCGAATACATCAGCTGCCTAGGCAAATGCAGCGACAGATGGTTGGAGAAGTGGCCGCGAAAATAGAAGGTCGTTGGCCGCGTGGAATCGACAAGAATACATTCGCCGACGTCGAGGATATTCTGCTGGCCGGAATGCTCGACCCCGCACACGCCTTCCAATTGCAGGATCAGGAACAGGTGCTCGTTGGCATCGCGGCGAATGTCATCCCAATCGCGGTGAACATAGTCGAGATCGTTGGAAACATGGGCAAATTCCATGCCGCAGACGTCGATGCGGCTTGCCGTGCCGACGACGCTGTCCCCGCGCTGCATCACATGCGGGTTGAAGTTGCCGCAAATGCTTTGAAGATCGTCAACCCACTGGTCGTAAGGTGTCGGCGACCAAGTCCGGTCAACCAGACTGCGGTTCTGCAACAGGTCCAACTCCGCCTCCCAACAGTGTCAGCACTGCGGAAGACTGCTACAGATCCTTTGGCGCGTCAATCAAATAGTTAACATATTAATAAATTGGAAGACGGCTTTCAATCTTCGCTGACCGATCCGTTCTCCAATTTCAGCGACGCCAGTTCATCCAGCATATCGAGAAGCTTCTCCACCCGCTCGGCACCGAAACGGGCATCGATATCGGCATAGACCTTCAAGCTTTCCGGCATAATGTCTTCGACGATCGCCTGCCCCGCCGGCGTAATCTGCAGCAGCACCCTGCGGCCATCGGCATCGTCCTTATGCTTGGTGATGAAGCCGCGCTCCTCGAGCGAGCGGATCATGCGCGTCAGGCTGGGCGCAAGAATGGATGCCTTATCTGCCACTTCGGTTGCATCGAGCTTGCCTGCCTCGTAAAGGACGCGAATGACACGCCATTGCTGCTCGGTCACATCATGGGCAGCCAGGATCGGCCGGAAGTGGCTCATGACCGCCTCGCGGGCGCGCAGGAGCCCTATAGCCAGAGAACGGCGACGGTCACGATGCGGCTGGTCAGGCGTTGCGGACGATGTATCCGGCTCTGGCGGTTCCCTGAAATTATCGTGAATTTGCTTTTTCATCCTGCGTGCCTGGTTAGAATCGGATCGCCAGCTGATTAACATGAGAATAATGCCGTGCAAGGCAATGCGGGGAATCTCATTGCCGACGATTTCCGATAAATGCCGGTGTCATACTCTCATTTGCACTGAAGCGACATTCTCAAAGATATCCATGACCGCCAAGCCTATTTCACGGCGGCAGCCCTTTGCCGTTCAGCGACCTGCAGCATTTCGATAAACCGCCTCACCTTGGCCGGACGAAAACGGGCTATCGGCAGCACGGCATGGATCCCGCCGGCAGGTAGCGTCCACTCGGGCACGAGCCTTTGCAGGCGCCCGGCCGCAATGTCGTCCGCGACCATGTAATCCGGAAAGACGGAAATGCCCATTCCGGCTTTGACACAGGCATAGGCCGACGGTGTCTTGTCCGTCCGTACCGCAGAGCGCATCTCGATGATCTCGGATCGACGGCCCTCTTTCGAAAACACCCAGCGCAAAGGCTGACGCAGGATTGCATTTTCGATCCAGGGCAGCGCCGGCAGGTCCCACGGTTCCATGGCTTTGGGAAAGCTTGCCGCCAGCCTTGGTGTCGCTACCAGATACTGCTGGAATGTACCCAGCCGTCGGGCCTTGTTGCTCATGTCGGTCAGCCAACCGACCCTGATCGACAGATCCAGTTGGCCATTGGCGAGATCGATGACGCTGTCATCGAATATGAGATCGACGTGCATTTGCGGGAAGCGCTCACGATAGGCTGCGACCACGGACGCTACGACTGCGGCGCCATAGTCCAATGGTGCGGTCAGCGTCAGCGTGCCGGCGGGTTCATTGGCGTGCAGGGACATTTCTCCATAGGCGGCTTCCGCTTCGCGCAGGATGATCAGGCAGCGGTCGTAGAACACCCGGCCCTCTTCCGTCGCATGCAGCCGCCGCGTCGTCCGCATCAGCAACGAAACGCCGAGCTCCTCCTCCAGACGCGCCACTTGATGGCTGACCACAGCCTTGGCAACGCCAAGCCGCTCGCCGGCGGCGGTGAAGGACCCGGTCTCCATGACGGAGGTGAAGAAAACAAGCCTGTTGAGATTGAGGAGCTCGCTCATGCCATTGTCTGATCAATTCATACAGTCTGTATGATTGGCCGATATTTTTCGATGCGGCAAGAGCTGAGATGATCAGGTCCTACGAACCAGGGACCCGATCCATGCAGGACTTGTCAGCCACCTATCTCTTCGACCCCTTATGTGGCTGGTGCTACGGTGCAAGCCCGATGCTCGACCGTCTGCGGCTAGCGGGCATCGATGTCCGCCTCTTGCCCACGGGCCTGTTTTCAGGAGCCGGCGCACGCGAGATGGACGCCGCATTCGCGGCCTATGCCTGGTCGAACGATCAGCGGATCGAACGCCTGAGCGGTCAGCCGTTTTCCGAGGACTATCGCTCGAAGGTCTTGAACAAGACGGGCTCGCTGTTCGACTCGGGCGCCGCCACGCTCGCCATCACGGCGGCAGGCCTTGCGGACCACCGCAAGCGCTTCGATGCGCTGCGCCTTATCCAGCATGCGCGCTATGTGACAGGGCTGGACATCACCGGCATGGATGTTCTCTCCAATCTGCTCGCTTCCGCAGGGCTTAGCGAAGCCGCCCGCATCTTGAGCGAGGGGGCGGGCGATCTGCTCGAGGCCAATCGGCAACTCGTGACGGAAGGACAGGATCTGTTCCATCGACACGGAGCGAATGGCGTTCCGGCCCTGGTGATCGAAAGAAACGGACATCAGCGCCTTCTCGACGCAAGCGCTCTCTTCGGCAGCTATGACAATCTCATGGCGCATCTGAAAGCCGCATGATCCCACAAACGACAAAGGAACCAGCATGTTTACCAGACGCGATGTAGTGAAATTTTTCTTGGCCGCGGGTGCTGTCTCGATCATGCCCCTTGCTGCGTCCCAGGCGGCAAGTTCGAAGCTTCAATGGCAATACTTCCAGGCGCCCGAGGCAGGATTCCGCCGCACGCCGGTCCTGCTCACCGGCAAGAAGGACGCGATCCTCATCGACGGCGGCTTTACCCTTTCGGACGGCCGCGCGGTCGCCGACGCCATCAGATCGACGGGCAAACGTCTGACCACCATCTATGTGAGCTGTAACGACCCCGACTATTACTTCAGTCTGCGGCCGATCGTCTCCACCTTCCCCGATGCCAAGGTCATCGCCAAGCCTGTCACGGTTGCGGCCATCCATGCCAACGTCGAAGGCAAGCTTGCCGCCTGGGGACCGCAACTGAAGGAAAATGGTCCGCAGAAGCTGGCTGATGTCGTCATTCCGGTGGCGTCGGACCTGAAGGCACTCGAACTTGACGGCGAGAAGATCGAGATCGTCGAAGTTCCGGATATGCACGATCGCCGCTATCTTTGGGTTCCCTCGCTCAAGGCGGTGTTCGGGGGCGTGCTGGTTTCCTCCGGTATTCACATCTGGGTCGCCGACGAGGCCACGCCGGAGAAGCGGCAGGCCTGGATCAAGGCCCTCGACAAGCTGGCGGCTCGCAAGCCGAAGATCGTCATCCCCGCCCACCAGACCGAAGGCGCGCCGCAGGGTCTCGACGCCGTCAAATTCACCCGCGACTATCTTGTCGCCTTCCATGAAGAGGAAGTGAAAGCAAAGGACAGCGCGGCCTTGATCGCCGCAATGACCAAGCGCTATCCCAATCTCGCCGACGTCGGTTCCCTTGAATTGGGTGCCAAGGTCGCAAAGGGTGAGATGAAGTGGGGATAAGTTGAATGAGTTTCGTTTGAGGTTCAGCGCATTGTCGAGGTCGTACAATCCGATCATCAGCATCATGGGGTCGGACGGAGAAGACAGGAAGCCGACGGCCTCAGTAAAGGCTCTTGCGTCATCTGAAATCGCATGAAGCAGCAAACCTTCGATGCCAAGTCCTTCAGCGGCATCAGGCTTGATACCGCATACTCACCATTAGGCTTGCGCCCGGGCTTTTGCTCGTGCGCGAGGTCGGCATCGACCGGGCGTGCGCATCAAGTTCGGCGCCGGGATTGACGACCTGACCGACAGTGGTAAGCGCCGATGCGGTTACAATGCCCTCGATCAGGCGTGCAATTGTGATCGACTGGCGGCGCCTATACTCGCCTTGACAAATTTACTGTAGCAGAAACCGATCGTATTCAACGTCTTGAATATAATCAGCGCGCCGATCAGCAACTTCCTGATCGAGAGGCCTTTGACGGATGTCATCCTCACGGTGAACGTTCCCTGCCCGCATCCGGCATGATGGTAGCGCAGATCTGGGTCAAAGCGTAAGCCGTCCACGGTCCGATCCATCACCGGCTCATGAAATCGTGTGCATCTGGACCGGCCCGTGGCTGCTATAATTTGAACGCGGTTGCGACGCGACCAGTCTCAGCCACCGGCTGACATCGCATTCGGATCCATCCATACCGCTTCCCAGACATGGCCGTCCGGATCGGCGAGGTTGCGATCGTATAGGAAGCCGAGGTCCTGCTTCGGATTGATGTCAGCTTGCCCGCCATGCAGGGCGGCAGCATCATTCATCCGGTCGACCGCCTCGCGGCTCTCGCAGGAGAGGGCCAGCATCACTTCGCTCGACGTTGCCGGCGGAATCGGTCGGCTGGTGAAACCACGCCACTTGTCATGGGTGAGCAGCATGACGTTGATCGTCTCGCTCACCACCATACAGGCCGAGGTATCGTCGCTGAACTGTGCGTTATTGGTGAATCCCAAGGCCTCATAGAATGCCTTGGACCGAGCCAGGTCGGTGACCGGCAGGTTCACAAAAATCATCTTGGTCATCATAGGTTTCCTTTGTTCGCGGCAGGATACGGCCTGATCCGAGGTCGATATCCGCTGTTTGGTGTCCCGCCGTAACCTCACTGCGGTTGCTTGCCCGGCAGACATGCGGCAATCCGGCCGCGAAAGAATTGATGTTTGGTAAGAAATCGCGTCAGCGCCTGTCGGGTCTTGTAATCGCGATCGTTTTCCGAAGCCGGCTGAGGCTTTCCGGGGTGATGCCCAACCAGGCGGCGATGTGATGCTGCTTCAAACGCTTATGCAGTTCCGGCTCCCTGCGGATGAAATCGATGTAACGCTTAATCGCGTCGTCATGCCGAAAGGCAATTTCGCCCGGTTCCTTTTCAATGATCCAATGACGCTCCATATAACTGATGTAAAAGGCTGCAATGTCGGGAAAGTCGCTGACGAGCGACTTGAAAGCCGCAAAGTCATATTCGAGGGCGGTGCTGTTCTCTATGGCCGTAATCGTGAACAGGCTGGGCTCGCCGAGCAGGGTCGCGCTGACCGAAGCGGCAATGCGGTTCTCAGGAAAGAAGCTTTTAATGATCATGTCGCCGCCGCGGCCGACATAGTGCTGGCAGAGCAGACCTTCGACGACGAAGGCATAGGTCGTCGGTACGTCGCCCGCCCGAACGAAGGGCTCGTCCTTACGATACTGTCTCGGCCGCAGGAGCGACGACCAGGCGAGCTCGGCCTTTTCTGACAGATGGGGGGTGTAGGTCCGGATTTTGGTGAAGAATGCTTCTGTGTTCATCAGCTCAGTCCGCACGTCCGCAATGGTGTTCACTTGCCTCGTCTCACTGGCGGGGCAAAAGAACGATTCGCGTAGCATTCTTAGATGCGGCGAGACAATCGTTCCACCACGGAGAGAGCGACGACATTCCGGTCAGTGCGCTGCCGGCCGCATGAGGCAGGCGACCCCACCACCGCGGCAGCAGCGGCATGGGCCTAAACGGCGAGGCCCGTCTTTGATGCAGCATGAAAGTCAACCGGGATCCCGGCTGGCCTTTTGTATCCGCCGCGGCTGATCAGGCATGGAAATGAGCCTGCGCGAAGTCGAAGATTGATGCTCGAACGCGACGTTTTCGCGATGACTCGCAGTTGGTTCGAAATAGTGAAGCATTTTATAGGTTTGTCTCCACCCGGCCGCGTCGCAGCCGGGTGGAAAGATGTCAAAGCAGAGTGGAATTCAACATCCCACGGGCAGCGGTGATAAGTTAATTCACCATTGCCGGAGACTAAGTCACTTAACCGGCTTGATCGAGGCGACGATTGCCTTAACTTCGGCGTCGTGCTTGTCCTCGTCCCCCTTGTTTCCCCAGTACGTCACAACGAGAGCGTTGTCAGCGCTTACCTGTACGATGAGCAAGCCGATGCTGACCGGACCGTCTTCATCCTTGCCATCCCATTCCAAGGTGGCCATCTGCAAGCCGTTGACCTCGGTAGTGGGCGTTTCCTTTTGAGTTGAGGGGTCGATCGTTATCTTGTTTTTTGCGAGAAAATCGATTGCACCGGTAACAACTTTCTCCATGGATTTGCCGCTGGCGACCTCGGCCGAAAGATAGACCGCAGAATCCTCCGAGGTTCCCTGGACGCCGTTGTCGGTTTCCTCCGGCTTCCAGCTATCCGGAATGGTGATACTTGCGACGGGCTTGTCACCAGGAAATGTCAAGGTTGCAGCGTGCGCCGCGAGCGGAGACGTTAATGCAAGCAAAGCCAATGCGATGATTTTCTTCATGATAAAATCCTTAGAGCTTAAAGCCGGACGGCATGAAGCTTCTAAATAAAACATATTAAGATCTTGATCACTTGACGAACAAAGGAGCAAGATGAAAGGAAATAAGCCCAACGGAAATATACTGCCGTTACTGGCACGTTTGGCCAGACCTCAATCTCAAGTCGCAGGCCGTAGCTTCATATTCAATAATTGGGCAAGGATAGTGAGGTCGCGGATGTTAGTTACATACTAATCCATCGCGACCCCATTTCGCGATAACCCACTGTTGGTGGGACATAGAAAAGAACGTCATAGGTCTGTCCGCCCTGAGGGGTCAATGTCGGACGGAAGCGATCAGCGCGATCTCGACATCAGCCAGCGGCGCGCAGACGCGATCAAGGAAATCCTTGCCGTTGTCCCCAACTCGCTTTTGTTCGATCAGAATGCTCTGTGGTTTCGGATGTCGCTTTCGATACGCGCCACGCAGCCTTCTATTTTTGCCAGCAAAATTTCAAAATCGATGGGTTTGGTCAAATAATCGGCAGCTCCCGCCCGGAGCCCCATGACGACGTTCTGCTTATCGGTCATCGCAGTCAGGAATATGAACGGCACATTGGCAAGCTCAGGATAATTGATCTGAATCTCCGCAAGCAATTGATGCCCATCCATTTCCGGCATGGTGATATCGCAAATGACGATGTCCGGCCATTTGGAAATCAGAAGTTCCAAACCTTCGCGGCCGTTTGAAGCCTCCAATGTCGTGAAACCTGCCTCGATCAGTTCCTCAACGATTAGGCCTCTAATTTCCGCTTCGTCATCGATACACAAAATTGTAGTCACTAGCTTGTCCTCTTGGCGATCATGCAGCGTTCGTACGATCATCCGGCGAAGCCGGAGAAAGTTTTTGTGCTATTGGAAGTGCGACGATGAGGGAGGTGCCCTTTCCCTTCTCGCTCTCGATTTCGATCGATCCACCATGGAGTTCGACGATTTGCTTTACCAGGTACAGACCCAGGCCTGTACCTGGAATTCCCGTGGACGTTCGCGCGCGGAAATACCGCTGAAAGATCTTTGGCAGGTCTTCGGCGTCGATGCCCACCCCATGGTCCCGCACGACGACTTTCACCATGTTACCTTCTTGCCGACCGGCAATGTGGATATCGGGATGACCAGGCGCGTATTTGATGGCGTTGGACACTAGGTTGGAAAATACCTGCTCCAGAGCGAATTTGTCGGCATCGATATAGTCGGGCAAATCGCCAAGATCGACCGTGATGCGATGCGACTTACTGATGTCCGACTGACGACGACAGCAGGATTCGATGATGGCCCCAAGTGCACAGCGGTCATAACGAATTTGAATCGCTCCGTTATCCATCCGGCTGGCGGCAAGGATGCTTTCCATCAAATCGACAATTCTGACCACCGACGATCGTATTTGATCTGCTTTATCTCGGACAAACTTGGACGCGATATCTCCCTTCGCTCGCAATAAGCGTTGCGCGGCCGCATCGATGATAGCCAAAGGCGTGCGAAACTCGTGAGATGCAAGCGCGACGAACTGGCGTTGGAGTTCGTTGATGTTGCGCTCCTGCTGCAGGAGACGCTCCAGTTCGCGCGCCTGCTCCTCGACCTCCTTGGTTCTCAAAGCGACCGTCACTTCAAGCGTCTCCTTGTGCCGCACCAAGATCTCGGCGTTGCGAACGCTTTCCGAGATGTCTTCATGTGTCGCCACGTATCGGCCGTCGGCCATGGAGCTATGCGTGATGCGGATCACTCGCCCATCCTGGAGGGCGATATCCTGGCTTGCTCTTCCGCCCCGTTTCTCCGCCAATCCAATCACATCGAAATATGTCGCAGTGTGAAGGGGACCGTTGCCCAGTTGCGAGCGATAGTCCAGTATGGTTTGGAGCGGCGTGCCGCCGACGGTCAAGTCCTCGCGCAAGCCATACATATTCGCGTAAGCGACGTTGCACAAAATCAGCCGGCTATCGGCTGAAAACATGCAAAGACCATGCGGCATGTTGTCGAGCGCAATATCGAGCAGACCATCTGCCTGGCCAATAGTCCATTGCTGTACATCCATCATGACCCAACCTTCCCATCTCCTCAGCTGAAAATAGATTTATAATGCTAATTTTGCGTTGCAGACCGCCCGCCTTCACACGCGCGGCACTTGCGATCGAGCAAGCGTAAAATTGTGATATCGACGGCAAGGAGACGCTAACAAACTGGCTGGTAGAATTGACTGTTCTATATTGTGAATGAAACATGCTCCTTTGGTGATTGGAGATGGAACTGCACAAGAACGAGATTCCGGTCAGCAAGCCGGATATTGATGTGAAAATCCAGCAGAACGCATCGACGTCCGCGCCTATAGGAGAGGTGGAACGGCTCCTTAACGGTCGTACCCGAGATATACGGCTGAAGGGTGAGCTTCGTCGCCTCTTTCGGGAGCGTTCCTGGCCGCGAACCGCCAAGATCATCCGCTCATGGATGATTTGGGTAACGTTCATAGACCTGCTTACGTTGGGACTGAACGCGATCCTGCTTCCGAGACCGGTCGCACTCTCCATGCTCGCGCCGGCTTGCATTTTACCTCCCGCGGCTTTGGGCGCGGCCTTTTTCTGGAGAAAACCAGGCCTGCCCAGGCTTCAGATAACCGTCCTCATTGCCGGCTTATTCTTCATCCTCCTCTCCGTTGCTCTGGTCGGCGTCACTGCCGGAGGCGAATTTTATGAGCGGCATTTGAACATCATGTTGTTCGTGGCGATTTCCGCGATCATTATCTTCGCCATCCCGCTGCCGGCGACGACGACCATTGCGGCGATGGCTCTGGGCCTTTATCTCTTCTTCCAGATCCATAATCCGAGCATCACCGTCGGAAGCGTGGAGGCGGCAACCTTGTTTTTTACTGCCGGCATCGTCGCGACAATAGTGTCACGGCGCACGATGACGATCCTCGCGCAAAAAGCCTTTCTTCTCGAGCTCCGGGACCAAAGCCGCGTAGCGGAACTGGCCGCGGCAAATGCACGCCTTGAGCTCCTGGCAAGAACCGATCCGCTCACCGGCATCGCCAACCGACGCTGGATGATGGAACTGCTCAATCGTCTTTGGGATGCAGGAGCCGAAACGGAAGGTATAGCCCTGTTGATGTGCGACATCGATCACTTCAAGGCGCTGAATGACAGCCTCGGTCATGGCGAGGGCGATCGCTGTCTCGTGAAGGTCGCTGGCATCATTCAGAGCAACTTGAGAGGAAGCCATGATCATGCGGCGCGCTACGGGGGCGAGGAATTTCTGGTCGTTCTTCCCGGTATCGCGGAAGAGGAAGCGATAGAGGTCGCCAGACAGATCCGGGAAAGCGTGGAGATCGCATCCCTTCCCAATCCCGCTTCACGGGTATCGTCCCATGTCACGGTCAGCATTGGTGTGAGCCACGTAGAAGATATCCAAAGTACCACGCCGGAACAGCTTCAAAGCCAGGCAGATCAGGCACTTTACCGCGCTAAGGAATCGGGCCGGAATCGTGTCGTGCCATATGGTCGCTGAGCGACTTCAAAACCATGTTGAGCACACGGCATGCCACGCTGAAGGCGTACGAATGCGTCAGCCGGATGCCATGACGAGACGATCGTCTCTTTCCTCGGTGATCCCATAGCTAACGGGATTTTGACGTGCCGCGAGCGCATTTCCGACTGCGATGAGTACCGGATTGTCGTAACCGACACTCGCGATCCCGCTCGGTATGCCGAAAAGCGTTCCGCGCCAATCGCGCTCCGTTGGCCTGCTGACATCACTGATGATGATCGCCGATGTCTCGGGCGACAAGCCTTCCTTGAGCAACCGTTCTGCAATCAACGGCGCCGTCCGGCCCGCCATGTAGAATACGGTCGTCGTATGCGGATCGGCAACGGCACCCCAATCGATGTCCGCGGGTAACCCACCGTGCCGGGAGTGTCCGGTCACGAAACGAACCGACTGCGCATGATCCCGATGTGTCAGGGAAATGCCGAGCCGGGACGCCATCGCGCTCGCCGCCGTTATTCCGGGAACGACATCGACGGGAATGTTTTGCCGGTCCAGGTGAGCGATCTCCTCGCCAGCCCGGCCAAAGATCATGGGATCGCCGGATTTCAGCCGAACAACATGCTTGCCAGCTTTTGCGAGCTTCACCATCATGTCGTTGATATCTTCCTGCCGGCAGCTCGTACGGCCCCCGCGCTTGCCGACCAGCATGCGTTTGGCTTCACGCCGGGCAAGCTCCAGGACCTCGGCCGAAACCAGATCGTCGAAGAGGATCACGTCGGCCGCCTGCAGGGCGCGGACAGCCTTCAGCGTCAGAAGCTCGGCATCGCCCGGACCCGCTCCGACAAGCGTGACGCGGCCACCGGACGAGTGGGCGGGCGCCTCTCGAAGCCGCTCGGCTTCCTTGAGAAGCTGCCCGCCGACGCCCTCCTCCGGCGTATCCAAGCTCGAAAACGCGCGATCGACGAAACGCTCCCAGAAGACGCGCCGTAGCGGTCCGGGCGCCAGCCGTTGATTAACTGCCTCACGCAAAGACTGCGCCAGAGCTGCCCAGCCTTTCAACGCCCGCGGCAGCAGCGTCTCGATCCGTCGGCGGATTGCCTGAGCGAGGATCGGGGCTGCTCCGTCGGTCGAAATCGACACCACGACCGGAGAACGATTGACGATCGAACCGAACTGGAACTGGCAGAAGGCGGGCTTGTCTATGACGTTGACCGGTACGCCAGCCTTGCGGGCAGCCTCGAAAAAAGCCAGCGCCTCGCCGTCTTCTTCGCAGTCGGCGATGGCGATGGCCGCACCTGCAAAGCTTGCTTCGTTCCATATCCGCGGGTGATGGGTAAAGCCAGCTTGCGGATGTTCGCCGCCGCGCAGGATCAGCTTTTCGAACGCATCGGAAAGTTCGCCTGCATAAATATGAACATCCGCACCGCAGGCGGCGAGAAGCTCCGCCTTCCAGGCCGCCGCATCGGAGCCGCCGGCGACGATCACGCGTTTGCCTTGAAGGTCCCAGAACACCGGCAGCTTGGCAAGCGGCTCCATCCGGGCCGGCACGTCACTCGGCGGCAGCTGCAAGACATCCATCGATGACCCCCTTGATCTCGGCGCGGCAGGAGCCGCAATTGGTTCCGGCATTGAGCTCCTTGCCGACGGCTTCGACGCTGTGGCAGCCGCTGCGAATAGCCGCGACGATCTGATTGATACCGACGCTGAAACAGGAACAGACCGTCGCGCCGGCATCGACCGTACCGGCGCCTGGTCTGCCGGCGATGAGCGCAAACCGTTTCCTGAGATTGCCGTGCGATGCCGAAAGCTGGGCGATCGCCCAGCTTCGCGCCACGGCAACCGGCTGGCGGGCGACGAAGAGGGCGGCAAGCAGCCGCTCGCCTTCGAAGAAGGCAAGGCGCAGGTCTCCGGAAGCCTGATCGGCATAGCCGAGCGGCTCAAGATCGGCCGGTATATCGAATGTCGCACGGCACCAGCCGATCCAGTCTTCCCGTGCCGTATCGAAGGCGAGTTCGGTCCGCCAGCCGCCATCGGCTTTGGCAAGCGCCCAATAGGGGCTATCGAGGTCGTGCGGCTTTGCCGCGGAGACGGCGAATCCATAATGCGACGCCTCGAAGCGGCGGGCACGGACTGCAACATTCTTCGAAGCGGGCTGACCGGAAATCGGATCCGTGACCGGTGCGACCACGGCGTCGATCCTGGCCTTGGCGGCAAAGCCGTCATTCCAATGCATCGGCACGAACAGGCTGCCGCGAGCCTGCCGCTCGGTCACCAGAGCGCGGACGATCACCTTGCCATACGGGCTTTCGATCTCGACCAGGCCGGCTTCCGCAACACCGATCTCGATCGCATCGCGCGGATGGATCTCGGCAAAGGGCTCGGCAATATGGGCCGACAGCCGCGCGCTCTTGCCGGTGCGCGTCATGGTATGCCAGTGATCGCGAACGCGTCCGGTATTGAGCGTGAGCGGAAAGCGGCTATCGGATCGATCGGTTGCCGGAGGCTCGATCGCGACAAAGCGCGCCTTGCGATCGGGATGATAGAACCCGCCATCCGCAAAGAAGCGCGTGACCTTCGGCATCGCTCCGGCAGGCTGCGGCCACTGGAAAGGTTGGAGTGCGTCGTACTCTTCCGGCACGATCGCTTCATGAGCGCCGATGTCGAAATCGCGGCTGCCCTCGTTTTCAAAGCCGGAGAGGCCCGCATGCTCGGCGAAGATATCTGCATTTGTGCGGAAGGCGAAGGCTTTGGAAAATCCCATGCGGCGGCCGACCTCGGCCATCTGCCACCAGTCGGGCCTCGCTTCGCCCGGTACTGCCAGAAACTGTCGCTGCCTGGAGATCCGCCGTTCGGAATTGGTAACGGTTCCGTCCTTTTCGCCCCAGCCGAGCGAGGGCAGCAGCACATGCGCGTGCCGCACCGTATCCGTCTCGCGCAGAACATCGGAGACGACGACGAAGGGGCAGGACTTGATGGCCGCCTCGACGGCATCGGCGTCCGGCATCGAGACAACCGGGTTGGTCGCCATGATCCACAGCGCCTTGATACGGCCGTCGGCGACGGCGCGAAACATATCGACCGCTTTCAATCCCGGCCTTTCGGCGATCCCTGGCGACTGCCAGAAGCGCTGCACCCGGTCGCGATCCCAAGCGTTCTCGACCGCCATGTGAGCCGCAAGCATATTGGCGAGGCCGCCGACCTCGCGGCCGCCCATCGCGTTCGGCTGACCGGTCAGCGAGAGCGGCCCCATGCCCGGCCGGCCGATCCGGCCGGTCGCGAGATGGCAATTGAGGATCGCATTGACCTTGTCCGTGCCGGATGAGGATTGATTGACGCCCTGGCTGTAGCAGGTGACGACCTTCTCGGTTTGGGCAAACAGCCGGTAGAACTCGCGAAGCTGCATGGCAGGCAGGCCGGTCAAATCGAGCACGTCGTTGGACGATAGGGAACTGGCGGCGGCGAAAGCTTCGGCGAAACCGCCGGTATGTTCGGCAATGTAATTCTGGTCGATCGTATTGTTGGCGATCAGATGTTCGAAAAGGCCCAGGAAAAGGGCGACGTCACCGTCCGGCCGGATCGCCAGATGCAGATCGGCGATATCGCAGGTCATGGTCCGGCGTGGATCGATGACGACGATCTTCATCGACGGCCGAGCCGCCTTCGCCGCCGCCAGCCGCTGATGGATGACCGGATGGCACCAGGCGAGATTGGAGCCCGTGAGGACGACAAGGTCGGCAAGCTCGATATCCTCGTAGGTGCCCGGCACCGTGTCCGAGCCGAAGGCACGGCGGTGGCCGGCGACCGAGGATGACATGCAGAGCCTGGAATTGGTGTCGATATTGCCAGAGCCGATGAAGCCCTTCATCAGCTTGTTGGCGACGTAATAGTCCTCCGTCAGCATCTGGCCGGAGACGTAGAAGGCAACCGAATCGGGTCCGTGCTCGGCGATCGTCTCACTGAAGCGTTGCGCGACCAGATTAAGCGCGTCGTCCCAGCTTGCCCTTTGGCCGGCAATTTCCGGATGGAGCAGGCGGCCATCGAGATCGATCGTCTCGGCAAGTGCCGATCCCTTCGAGCATAGCCGCCCGAAGTTGGAGGGGTGGTCGGGATCGCCTTTGACGGAGACCTTGTCGTCATCATCGACCCTGGCGATGACGCCGCAGCCGACGCCGCAATATGGACAGGTGGTCTTGGTTTCAATGGACATGGAGCATATCCACGAATCTTGGGGCTCGGGAGAGTACCCCCCTCTGTCCCTGTGGGACATCTCCTCCACAAGGGGGGAGATCATATGGTGCCGCCATCACCGGCTTCGTTGTCTTGGCTCGATGAAGGTGGCTTCTCGCTCCGGTCGATCTCCCCCCTTGTGGGGGAGATGTCAGCGAAGCTGACAGAGGGGGGTGATTTCTCCCGCGCTCGATCATCTTCACTCCGCCGCCATCATCAGGCTTTCGAGCGCGATGAAGAGCGCGCCGTTCTCGTTGCGGACAGGGATGGTCCGCACCTCACCCTGGTCGGCGCCGAGGGCCTTGCCGGTTTCGAGCGAGATCACCCAGTTGTGCAGCGGGCACGTCACGGCTTTCCCGTGAACGATACCCTCAGAGAGCGGGCCGCCCTTATGCGGGCAATGATCCTCGATGGCGAAGACCTCGTTTTCAGCCGTACGAAACACGGCGATCTTGCCCTGCGGGGTTTTCACGCAGCGCGCGCCGCGCAGGGGAATGTCCGAGATATCGCCGATTGCATGCCAGGTTTCCTGTGACCAGGTCGTCATATGCGTCTCCTTACTCGGCTGCCTGCGGGAAGCCGACGGTCGCCATCGGCTTGAACTCATGCTTGTCCTTGCCGGAGACACGCTCCGACCAGGGATCGACCTGCGCGAACTTCTGGCTGAAAACGAAGCGTTCGTAATAGGCCTTCCGCTTCTCGTGATCCTGCATGATCTGGCGGCGGATTTCGTCGAGGCCGACACGCTTGGCCCATTTATAGATGCGCTCGAGATAGCGGGCCTGTTCGCGGTACATCTGCGTCAGCGCCACGATGTGATCGAGTGCCTCGTCCTCGGTCTTGACGAGGCCCAGAACCTCCGTGCCCTTGATGTCGAGACCGGCGGCACCGGCAAAATGGATTTCGAAGCCTGAGTCGACGCAGACGACACCGATGTCCTTGCAGGTCGCCTCGGCGCAATTTCGCGGACAGCCTGAGACCGCCATCTTGAGCTTTGCCGGTGTCCAGGAGCCCCACATGAATTTCTCGATGCGGATGCCAAGCCCGGTGGAATCCTGCGTGCCGAAGCGGCACCAGTCGGAGCCGACGCATGTCTTCACCGTGCGCAGGCCCTTGGCATAGGCCTGCCCTGAGATGAAGCCGGCCTTGCCGAGATCGGCCCAAACGGCTGGCAGATCCTCCTTCTGCACACCGAGCAGATCGATGCGCTGGCCGCCCGTCACCTTCACCATCGGGATTTCGAACTTGTCGACGACATCGGCAATAGCGCGCAGCTCGTTCGAACTCGTGACGCCGCCCCACATGCGCGGCACGACGGAATAGGTGCCGTCCTTCTGGATGTTGGCATGCACGCGTTCATTGATGAAGCGCGATTGGTAGTCATCGGCATACTCATCCGGCCAGTCGCAGACGAGGTAGTAATTCAGCGCCGGACGGCACTTGGCGCAGCCGCAGGAGGTCTTCCATTCAAGTTCCTGCATAACGGCAGGAATGGTCTTCAAGCCCTTGGCTTTTATCAATCTTCTGACGTCGTCGTGGCCAAGCTCGGTGCAGCTGCACATCGGCTGGACGGCGGCCGGATTGTAACGGTCGCCGAGCGTGATCGACATCAGCTGCTCGACAAGGCCGGTGCAGGAGCCGCAGGAGGCCGACGCCTTCGTGTGGGCGCGCACATCGTCGAGCGATGTCAGGCCCTTGGCCGATATGGTTGACGTGATCTTGCCCTTACAGACGCCGTTGCAGCCGCAGATTTCCGCATCATCCGGCAAGGCTGCAACGGCCGCCATAGGGTCCAGCGGCGACCCTCCCTGATAGGCCTGGCCGAAGATGAGCGTTTCGCGCATCTCAGAGATATCTGTCGCCTTCTTCTTCAGGTCGTTGAACCAGGCGCCGTCGGCCGTTTCGCCGTAAAGCACGGTGCCGATGATCTTGTTGTCCTTCAGCACGAGGCGCTTGTAGACGCCGGCTGCGGCGTCGCGCAGGACGATTTCCTCGCGGTCGTCGCCATCGGCGAAGTCGCCGAGCGAAAACAGATCGATGCCGGTGACTTTCAGCTTCGTCGGCGTGTCCGAGTGCACGAAGGCGGCACTCGTGTCGCCTGCAAGATGCGAGGCGGCGACCCGCGCCATCTCGTAAAGGGGCGCGACGAGGCCATAGACCATGCCACCGACCTCGGCGCATTCGCCGAGCGCCATGATCGAGCCGTCCGAGGTCTGCATGCCGTCATCGACGACGATGCCGCGGTTGACAGCGATGCCCGCCTCCTTGGCAAGGCCGACACTGGGACGGATCCCGACGGCCATGACCACGAGCGTGGCCGGGATCACGCGCCCGTCCTCCAGTTCGATCCCCTCGACCTTGCCGTCACCGACGATCGCTTTGGTATTGGCCTTGGTGATGACCTTGATGCCGCGCTCCTCGACGGCCTTTTGCAGGAGATAGCCGGCAGCCGGATCGAGCTGGCGTTCCATCAGCGTCGGCATGACGTGGAGAACGGTCACATCCATGCCGCGGGAGGCAAGGCCAGCTGCCGCTTCGAGACCCAGCAGACCGCCGCCGATGACGACGGCCTTTTCGCGCGACTGGGCGGCAAGCAGCATCGCCTGCACATCGTCGAGGTCGCGATAGGTGATGACACCCCGCAGCTCCTTGCCGGGAACCGGAATGATGAAGGGAACGGAACCGGTTGCGATCACCAGCTTGTCGTAACTCTCGGTCACACCGTGATCGGAGGTTATGGTCTTTGCCGCCCGGTCGATCGCGACGATCTTGTGCCCCTTATAGAGCGTGATGCCGTGCTTGATGTACCAGCCGTCGCCGTGGATGATGATCTGCTCGTAGTCCTTCTCGCCGGAGAGAACCGGCGACAGCATGATGCGGTCGTAATTGACGCGCGGCTCGGCGTTGAAGATCGTGACCTCATAGAGATCAGGCGCCTTTTCCAGAAGATGCTCCAGCATGCGCCCTGGCGCCATGCCGTTGCCGATGATGACCAGTTTCTGAGGCATAATTCCAAGTCCTTGATAGTTAGCTGGCGGTCACGACGGACGCGGAAAGCCCGCCCCGTTCAAGTCGCCGAATAGACAGGTGCATCCAGATGAGTGAGATTGCGACGATCGCAAACAGAAGCAGGAAGCAGCTCGACCAAAGCCCGGTCAGATCCTTGAGCACGCCGAAGGCGATGGGCAGGATGAAACCGCCAAGTCCACCCATCATGCCGACGATGCCGCCGACTGCGCCGATGCTTTGCGGATAATAGGCAGGGATATGCTTGTAGACGGCCGCCTTGCCGAGGCTCATGAAGAAGCCGAGAACGAAGATGGCGACGATGAAGATTGGAGGCGTCACTCCGAAGGCGGAGCCGGATGCAGGCGCAGCCGGCAACGAAAGGATCAGCGTCGCAACCGCCGACACTGCCAGCATGACGTACATGACGCTCCGCGCGCCTCTTTTATCGGAAAGCATCCCTCCGAAAGCCCGGAAAATACTGCCGGGGATCGAGTAGGCGGCAGCTACCATGCCGGCGACTTCGAGGTTGAAGCCATAGACGCCGACCAGATAGCGCGGCAGCCAGAGCGACAGGGCGACGAAGCCGCCGAAGGCGAAGAAATAGTAGAGCGAGAAGCGCCAGACCTGAACGTTTTTCAGCGGCGCGAATTCCTGCAGCAGGCTCTTGGAGGCGATGCCGCGTGCGCGGCGGGCCTGGAAGGCTGGATCGTCTGTCGTGGTGAACCAGAAGACAAGCGCCATGACTGCCAGCACCAGCGCCCAGATCTCGGCCACCGCCTGCCATCCCCATGCGATCAGCACGAAGGGGGCGGCAAATTTGGTGACTGCCGCACCGACATTGCCGGCGCCGAAAATGCCGAGTGCCGTTCCCTGCTTCTCCGGCGGAAAGAATGGTGAAACATAGGCGACGCCCACCGCGAAGGAACCGCCGGCAAGACCGACGCCGAGACCGGCGATGAGCATTTCCGCGTAGGTCGTCGCATAGGACAACAGAAAGGTTGCGAGCGCCGCGGCCAGCATGGTCAGCGTATAGACCAGGCGACCGCCATAGCGGCTCGTCCAAATCCCGAGCACGATGCGGACGATCGATCCGGTAAGAACCGGCGTGCCGACAAGCAATCCGAACTCGGCTTCGGAAAGGCCGAGCTCCTGTTTAATCCGAATGCCAATGATCGCAAAGATCGTCCAGACGGCGAAACAGAGCGTGAAAGCAGTCGTGGAAATCCACAATGCTTTGGCTGGCTCGCCGGCGGGTAGGGATTGCGCTCTCTCGTGAACAGACATGACTTCTCCGAGGCCCGACAAAGGTCGTGCCGATCCATCGCTAGGGTTGAAAACAAAATGCCGCTGGTCAGGGCGCGCATACGTCGATGTAGCGCGAGGTCTCCTGATCAGCGGCTTTGCTGAAGGCGTCCGTCGTTAGACGCCAAATTCGTGGCCTAAGGCCTGCTGTTTACCAAGCAAGCACCGTGCCAGATTATGTATCACTTTGTTTTAAAACGATTATGTGGGGAATTCGCAGGCCGATAGGTTGGTGCGCCGCCGAAACCGACCGCAACAGGTCTGTCAAAAATTGTGCAATGCGCACAAAATAGGCACAACGCTATGGCTTTTCCTGAGCCGCGATGTAGGCATCCACCTCATCGGGATCGAACAGGTTTCCATCGAAAAAGCCATCGGGACCTAAAGTCAAAGCTCCGCTGGAGCCGACGGGCGTTTCTGCAAGCAGAGCTCCCTCCACTTTCGAACTGGCGGATGGCATCGCGACGTTCAATTCCCGCAAGGCATTTCGGTAGAGATCGGGCCGGTATGTATCGCCAGCGATCCGCTGATGGTGGTCGCTATGCACGATATGCCGCCATCGCACCATCTGCGTGTAGAACCAGAGGGCATGGCTTTTCCACGGAAAGGTCGCTGCCTTGGCATACGGAACGAAGAAGTCTTGCACACTTCGCAATTCGCCATTCCCCACGGGCAGGACGCCGCTCAGCGCCGGCAGCAGATACTCGACCGGCCGGCCCACATAGGCGGGCTTTGCCAAAAGCCATGCCAGCTCGCTATGATTTTCGGGGCGGGAACACCAGAGCGATGCCCCATGGAGCGCCTTCAAGAGGGCCGCCAAGGCGTCTGGATTTGCGTCAGCCCATCCGGCATGAACACCCAGCACTTTTTCGGGACTAGACTTCCAGATCGCTGCTTTGACTGTTGCAAGACGGCCGCCGCGATCCAGAACACCGAATGTGTTCCATGGTTCGCCCGCGCAATAGCCATCGATCGTCCCGGATAGGAGCGCGTCGCCCATGTCGGGCGGCGGCAAGACCATGATCTCGACATCCCGATCGGGGTCGATGCCGTTCGCCGACAGCCAATAACGCAGTTCGTAGTTGTGACCGGAATAGGGATGCACCACGGCGAAACGGAGCTTGTTGCTGCGACGACGGATCACGTCTCGCAGGGCAGTTCCGCTTTCCCGTGCGTCAAGATTGCTGGCGACGCCGTGCTCAGCCATATCGCGCCAAAGGTCCTCGGCGACCGTCACGGCATTTCCACCAAGACCAAGCGCCATCGGCACGATCATCTGAAGCCGCGGCGCCATGAGCCCGAGATTGCAGGCGATCGGCAAAGGGGCAAGAATGTGGGCGACATCGAACTGACTGACCGCCAGCCGGTCGCGAATAGTCGCCCATGAGCGTTCACGAACAAGATTGAGATTAACCGCCGCCGCCTCTGCGAAGCCTTTCTCCTTGGCGACGACAAGCAGCGCGCTGTCCAGAAGCGGCACAAAACCGGCGGTGACTTCATATGTCGTCATTCGTCGGCTCCGGGATCGAAAAGGCTGGCGGCGGTAACCAGGCTTTGCGCGATTTCCTCGATTTTCCGGTTCTCATTCATCGCTGCCCGCCGCAGCCGCGAATATGCCTCCTCTTCCGATACTCCGCGCGAACGCATCAGCAGGTGTTTTGCCCGGTCGATCACCTTGCGACTTTCAAGCTGGCCGCGCGCTTCTTCAAGTTCACGATTTAGCCGCGAGAATGCATTGAAGCGGCTGATCGCCATTTTCAGGATCGGTCGCACGCGCTCCTGTTTGAGGCCGTTGACGACATAGGCGGAGACACCAGCCTCCACGGCGGCCTCTATGGATGCCTCGTCCGATTTGTCGACAAACATTGCGATCGGCCGCTTAACCGCTCGCGAGATCTGGAAGAAGCTTTCCAGCATGTCGCGATTTGGATTCTCGATATCTATGACAATGACATCCGGATTGATTTCCATGATCCGCCTTGCAAGGCCGTTCATGTCATGAATAATCGTGACGTTATCGTAGCCTGCTTCGCGCAGACCCAACTCGATAATCGATGCCCGAATGCTATTTTCGTCAATGACAAGCACATTAAGTTTGTTGGAAGCAGTCGTACGGTTTGCCACGGACTTATCGCGGGCCTTTGTCGTTCAGCATATCCGAGCATGCTGCCAACGGCGATCTTGAAGCAAATACCATGCGCCTTCCCACTTGCTGTGGCCCCTATGCTCTTTCCTGCGGCTATTGAATGCGAAAACATCGCCCAAAAATCAAGCGATCCTCTCACGAATAAGACAAGCCTCAAAGCATCACGACATAGCTGATGTCTGTGGACTAAAAATCTTCATTGCATCGGCATTCACTGAATTCTCGTGAGAAGCTCGCCCCTTCATGGGAATCGCGCACAGGTCATCGCCCTTGAAGCGGCGGCGCGAAACAAGACGGTGCGGGCGCCATGCGCATAACTCCGTCCGGATATGGAGTTGCAGGTATTGCCAGGGCATGATGCCGAAACCGTAAGCGGTCTTCGAACGGCATCATGCCCTACTTCTTTGATTTCAAGCGTGGGCGTGTGGATGATGAACGTCCCAGACTGCCCAAAGCGACACCGCGAAAATGAGCGCTCCAAGGACAACGTTTGTCCCTACTGCGTTCATGTTAGTGGTAAAACCCAGCAGCCAGGGCGATGCGATCGACCACAGACCCAGCGCCATATTTACCCATTCCTCCCATTCGGCGAATACCGAAAGGGCCGCGACCGATAGAACTCCCAACATGGCGGCAACGATCCAGGCGTTCCAGCTTGGCATTGTCTCATTTGTGAAGCCAAAGACCCACGGAGATACGAACAGACATGCCGCAAGGACCAAATTCGCCCAATCCTGCGTCCGTTTTCCTTTCATCAGAACGATTGCCATGACAATCTCCTCCTCATGCGAAGCCGGATTCGCGGCTTCATCCCGCGTAAAATTTACGCCTAATATAAAAGTAATTTCAATCGGATTAAATTCAAGATAGTGCGGATATTCTTAAATGCGCATGCCAGATATTTACCGAGGGATGAGTGCACTTCATCAACGACGGTGCCGAAACATGGCAATGAGCGGCGCAACCATCTTACAGGCTCGAACGCGCGCCCTGATGGAATGATTGGGCATCGTTGCGACCAAATAGTCGTTTGCCACGCATTGATGAGAAGCGCCTCGTAGACCAGCCCGATAAGTTCACGCCGCAAGCCCGAACGTTCCAAGTTGCGCGTCGAATGACAGTTTCCGCGCTGATGCCGAGGCAGCATGGCCCAGGATCAACTGCACCGGACTTGGTGGCAATGATAATGATTGGCTTGCGCATTTTGCAGTTGCCAGCGGCATTCATTTGCATTAGCCATTACTTCAATAATTCAAGGATTATTGAAATATGAATCGACGTCAAGCCCTGATCGCATTCGGTGCGCTTTCCCAGGAGACCCGTCTGCACATCATCCGCATGCTCGTGGTCGCCGGCCCTGATGGCATGGCAGCCGGTGCAATCGCGGAAAAGGCCGAGGTGTCGCCGTCGAACATCTCCTTCCATCTGAAGGAGTTGGAACGGTCCGGCCTGATCGCGCAGCAGCGGGAATCCCGCTCAATCATCTACACCGCAAACTATGACGCGCTCGGGGGCCTTGTCCGCTTCCTGATGGAAGACTGCTGCTCAGGGCACCCGGAGATCTGCGCACCGGCCGCAAAGATCGCAGCCTGCTGCGCCCCTAAAACGGAGGAGAAACTGCAATGACCACCGACCGCGTCTACAACGTCCTCTTTCTCTGTACGGGCAATTCCGCCCGCTCGATCCTTGCAGAGTCGATCCTGAACGCGGAAGGCAAAGGCCGCTTCAAGGCATTCTCGGCCGGCAGCCAGCCCAAGGGTGAGGTCAACCCGCATGCTCTGAAGGAGCTGGAAGCGCTCGGCTATCCGTCTGAGGGCTTCCGCTCGAAGAGCTGGGACGAGTTCGCCGAACCCGGCGCTCCGAAAATGGACGTCATCTTCACGGTCTGCGACAGCGCCGCCGGCGAGGCCTGCCCGGTGTGGATCGGTCATCCGATGACCGCTCACTGGGGCATCGAAGATCCCGCGGCCGTCGAAGGCAGCGAAGTCGAGAAAGCCCGCGCCTTTGCGCAAGCCGTCCGCTTCCTTAAGAACCGCATTATGTCCTTTATCAGCTTGCCGCTCGCCTCGCTCGACAGGCTCGCGCTGGAGACGCATCTGCGCCAGATCGGCGCCATGGAAGGCGCCAGCATCAAGCAGCCGAAGGCAAGCTGATGGGTGGATTCGATCTGCCACGGCGGCTGGTTGCCGAAGGCCTCGGGACCGCAATGCTGGTCGCGACGGTAGTCGGTTCGGGCATCATGGCAACATCACTGACGCAGGACGTTGGCCTGGCATTACTCGGTAACACGCTGGCAACCGGCGCGATCCTGGTGGTGCTGATCACCATCCTCGGACCGATCTCGGGAGCCCACTTCAACCCTGCCGTCTCGTTGATCTTCGCGATCTCCCGTACATTGCCGAGGAGCGATCTCACCGCATATGTGCTGGCGCAGATTGTCGGCGGCGTGATTGGCACGATCGCCGCACACCTGATGTTCGGCCTGCCGCTCATCGAACTGTCGAGCAAGGTCAGGACAGGCGGCGCCCAATGGTTCTCCGAGGGCATAGCAACATTCGGGCTGCTGGCGGTGATCCTCGCCGGTATCAAGTTCGAGCGGAAGGCTGTGCCGTGGTTGGTCGGGCTCTACATCACCGCCGCCTATTGGTTTACCGCCTCGACATCCTTCGCCAATCCAGCCGTCGCGCTCGCTCGGTCGCTGACAGGCACTTTCTCAGGCATCCGCCCGATCGATCTGCCGGGCTTCTGGATTGCTGAGATTGCCGGAGCGGTCGTTGCGCTCATCCTGTTCACCTGGCTCCTGCGGTCACCCGCCTCATCAACAGTCTCGATCGGGCGGCCTTTCGACAAACCTTAACACTTCCGCGCCGCTGCAATTCAATTTCAAAAACGCATGACAACTTTTTCCTGCCTATCCAGCTCGCCTTATTTCCTATCTGTCTGGCGACAGCGAGATCCGCTCAAGCGTCAAAGAAGCAGAGCATAATGTCGTCCGAAAGCCGATCACACCTTTCGGCATCGTGCTCCGGTGAAAACACAACTGAGGCTGGTTGGCCTTGGTTTCGTGGGCCGGTCTTTGCCGGAAAATTTCACTCCATCACGACCACTTTGATTTGAATCAATATCCGGAAGCGGCACATGGGCGATGAACGGTGTGATGCTGCGAAAGCAGTGGCTCCGGAGAGGATGTGCTGATCCGGCAGCGAAAAGGAAGAATGATGGACGACACTGCCCGTGGGCTGCTGCTCAAATGCCTTGGTGCTACGCGCGATGGTATGGATTTTCCTTCGATATGGGACGATATTCTGAGACAGCATTTTCTCGTGCTCGGCCCGCCGATACAAATCAATAGGAACGGTTTGCCGCATCTCGAAATCCCGCTGCTGGGCAGCCGAACGCTCCTTTACAATTCATCGACGAGGGAATTCTTCTTTTCGTAGCCTCGCCGGCAAATATGGCAGATCGCTCTGACCGACCTGCCCGGATGTTGTGCTGCTCCTTCACGTTTTAAGCACCCGGTAGATCGCCGGAATGACGAGCACCGTCAGCAAAGTCGAGGAGGCAAGCCCGAAGAGAAGCGAGATCGCCAGCCCCTGGAAAATCGGATCCGACAGGATCACCGCTGCCCCGATCATCGCCGCCAACGCCGTCAGCAGGATCGGCTTTGAACGGATCGCACCAGCTTCGATCAATATCTCGACTAAAGGTTTTCCAGATGGTGCGGAGTGCCGGATAAAATCCACAAGCAGGATCGAGTTGCGCACGATGATACCGGCAAGCGCGATAAAGCCGATCATGGAGGTAGCCGAAAACGGAGCGCCGAAGAACCAATGGCCGGACAGGATTCCGATGAAGGTCAGCGGAATCGGCATAAGGATCACCAAAGGCAGTCTGAACGATCCGAACTGGGCAACGACAAGGATATAGATGCCGAGCAGCGCAACGCCGAAGGCGGCGCCCATGTCGCGGAAGGTCACCCAGGTGACTTCCCACTCGCCGTCCCAAAGAACGGTCGGAACGGATTCGTCCGACGGCTGGCCATGGAACGCAATCACCGGCTTCTGCATGCCCTTCCAGGTCTGTGCGTCGAGCGCATGTTGCACGGCGATCATGCCGTACAGGGGAGCCTCATACGCTCCGGCGAGTTCCGCAGTCACCATCTCCGCGGCGCGACCATTGTGCCGGAAAATCGGGTAAGACGCCTTTTCCTCATGAATTTTGACGACGTCGCCGAGCTCCACCACGCCTCGCTCTCCCGGAAGCACGTTGGCCGGGATGGGCGTGGTCAGGAAACCTTCGTCCATCACCCGTTTATTTTTGGGAAGCTCGATCCGGATCGGAATGGGCGGCCTGCCGCCGCCGCGATGGGAATAGCCCACCGTTTTGCCGCTATTGAGGATTGCAAGCGTATCCAGCACGTCTGCTTCCTCGACATGAAAAAACTCCGCCTCGTCGGGTGAAATGGTGGCTCTCAGACGCCTTGCCGGCGTTCCATAGGAATTATCGATATCGACGATGAAGGGAACCGTGCGGAAGGCCTCTTCTACCCTTGCCGCCGCCTGCCGCCGTGTCTCGGCATCGGGACCATAGATTTCGGCGAGCAGCGTGGAAAGTACAGGCGGCCCTGGCGGCGGTTCGACCACCTTTACCCGGGTGCCGGCAGGAACAGCGACCTTGGCAAGGCGCTTGCGGATCGCGACCGCCAAGTCGTGGCTGGTGCGGGACCGCTCGCCCTTGGGAAGCAGTTCAAGCGCAACATCCCCCTGCTGACTGCCGGTGCGCAGGTAATAATGCCGGACGAGGCCATTGAAGTTGAAGGGGGCGGCGGTTCCCGCATACGTCTCGGACGAACGCACTTCCGGAAACTCCATCGCCGCCTGCGCCATGGCTTGCGTGACAGCGTCCGTCGCCTCGACGGAAGAGCCTTCCGGCAGATCGATCACGACGGACAGCTCGGACTTATTGTCGAAGGGCAGCAGTTTGACAGTCACATCTTCGGTGTAGAACAGCAAGAGCGAGCCGAGCGTCAGGACGCCCACGGCAAGCAGGAAAACCCAGCTTCGGGTTTTTGATGCGAGAATAGGCCTGGCCATTGCTGCATAAAGCCGGCCGACCATCCCTCCCTGCCCATGATGATCACCGCCTTGGACAGTGGACCTGCCGGCAAACTTCATCATCAACCAGGGGGTCACAATCACCGCGACGAAAAAGGAGAAGATCATCGCAGCGGATGCATTGGCTGGAATCGGGCTCATGTAAGGCCCCATCATGCCTGAGACGAACAGCATCGGCAGAAGGGCTGCGACAACGGTCAGCGTAGCAACGATCGTGGGATTGCCGACTTCGGCGACCGCCTCCACTGCCGCCTGATAACGGGGGCGCCCATTCGCCATTGCCCAGTGCCGCGAAATATTCTCGATTACCACGATCGCATCGTCGACCAGGATGCCGATCGAAAATATCAGGGCGAAGAGGGAGACGCGATTAAGCGTGTATCCCATCAGTTGCGAGGCAAACAGCGTCAAAAGGATGGTGACCGGAATGACGATCGCGACCACCGCAGCTTCGCGCCAACCGATTGCGACGGCTACGAGCACGATGATCGAGAGCGTCGCCAGTCCGAGATGCAACAGCAGTTCGTTGGCTTTCTCATTGGCCGTTTCCCCGTAATTGCGGGTAATGCCGACTGTGATCTCCTTAGGGATCAGGGACCCCTTGAGCGCATCGATCCGGGTCATCAGAGCAGCCGCCACATCAACCGCATTGGCGCCGGCGCGTTTTGCCACGGCGATGGTGACGGCAGGCAGACGCTTCAGGTCCGAATTGTCACGAATGAGCCGAGACGCAATCATCTCGCCGGAATCGGATGCCAAAGAGATTTCAGCCACATCGCGGACATAGACGGGCCTGTTGTCGCGGGTTGTGATCAGCAAATTGCCGATCTGCTGTGGCGCTGCAAGGGTCTCGCCTGCGACGAGACCGATTTGTTCGCCTTTGTCCCGCAGTGTTCCTGCCGGAAAAGTCTGGTTGGCACCTGCCACCTTCTTTGCAAGCTGCTGCAGAGTGACGCCATAAAGTGCGAGCTTCTGCGGATCGGGCGCGACCCGAAAGATCTCATCCGCCTCACCGACGAGATAGGTCAAACCGACATTCTCGACCTTCGACAACTCGGTGCGAACCTCCCTTGCGACGCGCGTCAGGTCGTTGGCCGAGATGCGGCCGGCAGCCTCGGGAGCGGGCGAAAGCGTAAAGGAAAGTATGGCGACATCGTCTATGCCTCGCCCAACGACGAGCGGCGCAGGGATGCCGACCGGAATGCGGTCCATGTTCGCCTGGATCTTTTCGTGAACGCGCAATACGGCCGTATCGGACGATGTGCCCACGAAAAAGCGCGCGGTAACGAGGACATGATCGTCCTGGATCTGGGAATAGACGTGCTCGACGCCGTCGATACCTTTCACGATCGTTTCCAAGGGCTCGGCAACGAGTTTCACCGCATCTTCCGCTTTAAGGCCACTTGCCTGGACATGGATATCGACCATGGGAACGGAGATCTGGGGTTCTTCCTCGCGCGGCAGCGTAACAAGGGCGATCAAGCCGAACGCGAGCGCGGCCAGGAGCAAGAGCGGCGTCAAGGGCGAACGGATGAACATGCCGGTAAGCCGCCCGGCCATGCCGTAATCGTTGGATTGCGGGGTCATGGCAGAACGATCTCGTCGCCAGCGGCAAGTCCGGTCAGCACTTCCCTAACGTCGCCATCCGGGCGGCTTATGATTTCGCCGGCGATGACAACACGTTGCACCGTCCCGGCGCCTCCGCTCACGGAGACGAAATCGACACCGTCGTGGGTGGCGATGGCGCTGGCCGGCACGAGAAGCACCTGCCGCTCGCCCACCGGGAGCTGAACGAGAACGCGCGCGTTCACGAAGGTCGTATCGAGGGCACCCGCCTCGACATCGGCGGTAACTCTCCCATTTTCGATTTGCGGATAAATTTTTGCCAGTTTCCCAACGATCTGCCGCCCGTCCAGGGAGACCCTGATTTCGGCGCCCTGCCTGAGTGCGCCGGCGTGTCGTTCGGGAACGGCGAGACGCAGAAACAGGCCGCCACCGCCTATTGTCGCCACGGTCTCACCAGCCATGATCACGGTACCGCGGGTAACGGGTACGGTTAAAATCTTTCCGTCCGAAGGTGCGTCCACCTCGCCCTCCGATTGCTGCCGGACAACGACGGAACGCTGCGCCTCCATTGCGGTCATCTCATTCTGCAAAACGCCGGCCTGGGATCGAAGCTCGTCAAGCTTCTGCTGGGTGACGACACCCCGGCTCACCAGGGATTCGCCGCGCGTCAGGTCGGCCTGAGCTGCCGTCAGCTGCGATCGCAACGCACCAATTTGCGCATCGAGCGCTGCGATCTGGAATGCAAGCTTTTCGTCTTCGACCGTTGCGATCTTCTGTCCGGCTTTGACGACATCCCCCTCCGTAGCACTGAGGTCGGCAATGGTTCCGCCTATGCGGGCACGGGCCGGCACCGTATTGCGTGCCTCGATCGTACCATAGACCGCTTTCCATTCGGTGATGATGACGGGTTCCAATTTCATGGTCGCGGCATTTGCCTCGCCCGCAAACAACGGCAGGACTACCGTGAGCAATAGAAGTCGCATAGTGAGGCCTCAGAATGCAGTGCCTGAGCGGATACCAAGCTTGCGAAGTACCATTGCTGCGGGGCAGAAACCGGTAAAGGCCGATTGCAGAAGGTTGGCGCCGACAAATATCGTCAACCAAACGAAGTAGGCCGACACCCACAAGGTCAAAGCCACCGACAGGAGCACCATAAAACCTGCGAATGCGAGAACCGAACGATCCAGGGTCATTTCTTTTCCTTTCCTTGTCTATGCTATTCAGCGCACTCCGGAGCAGCGGATAAACCGGGCCATCGCCACAGCTTGCGCCGTCCCGGTTCAGCACCCGATCTCATGCTCCGGCATATTTCGCTTTACCGCCTTGACTCCGATCAAGACGGCTGGATATCGCAGCTTTTGGAGTACTTCCTGCACTCGATCCCGCACAGTGGCACTTCATTTGACCGAAACATAAATTCATGAAAATATGATATGATAAAATTGTGAAATGTAAAGAGGCTCCGATGAACATTGCCGAAGCAATTGCCGGAAAGGCCGACAAGGCTGCCGAATTTCTCAGCGGCCTTGCGAATACACATCGATTGCTCATCTTGTGCGAGCTTGCCGACGGCGAGCGCAACGTGTCGGAGCTAATACAGGCAACCGGCATCGCCCAGACATCCATGTCTCAGCATCTCAATAAGCTGAAGAAGGAGGGCATCGTGAATTTTCGACGGGAGCACCGCACACTCCATTACTTCATCGCCGATGCTGCGGTGCTGCAGATCATGTCGATTTTATACGAGAAATTCTGCCGCAATTAATCGGGGAGCAGACGGCGAGGACTTCGCGTTCGCTCCGGCGCAACACCTGGCGGTCGAACGCCACGTTGGGGCTCGACCGAAGTCCCGTTCATACCATCGCCAAGGATAGCTTTGGTTCCGGACGGTGCAAAACCGGCTATTCCCCGAGAACCCGCCGTCGCTCTTCAAATTCATCCTTGTCGATTTCACCGCGAGCAAAACACTCCTTGAGAATATCGAGTGCCGAGCGGGCGGGCGGCGCGTGATGCGGCGGCGCCGTTCCCGGCCACGGCCCGCCCAGCCAGCGAACGAGGAACGCTATGGCTGCCATCAGTATCGCAAAGAATAGGATCATGAACAGAGGACCGAATATCATGGCATACCAGCCTCCACCCCACCACATCATGTGCGGCCCCCAAGCGTAGCGCCCGACATCTGACGGTATCTGCGCCCACGCAGCACTCTGCGAGACCAGAACCAAACCTATCGCTGCGGCAAAATTCTTGGAACAGTTGCGCATCGCTTCTTTTCCTCATGGACAACTCCTCCTTTATGACGCTCTTTGACCCAATGCATTGCGCCTGATCAAATGCCGCGAGCAGGTTCGTCGAAAAATCACAGCATGATCAGCGTCGCCTGTGACGCTCATGCCGCAGGACATGAATTGGAACCGAGCCGTTTGAGGACGGCGCGTTTGATGAGATCTTGGAAGACCGGACAGCCTCCGAAAACGAAGCTGACGACATAGATCGTATGTGCCAGAGGCGGCCGCCTCGGCTCAAACCAGCCCGCAGATACCGATCCAAACGCCCGGGAGCGCATCAGCAAGCAGAGCAGCCGTAAGGATCATGCGTGGCTCAAAGCCCGGAACGCCCGGCGCGCGAACGGACGGACTAGAAAAGAGCGTGATCGCGGATTGCATGCTGCTCGGTGCCGTTGGTAGCGAGGCGGCAATACCGGTTTCGCCTCGTCCGCCGCAGCCGCATCCGGCCACAACGGACTTGGAAACTTCGTGCCGAGTTCGGCTCGACGCCGCGAACATGGGCGCCGCGCCGATGCTGATGACAATTCTTTGCGCCGATCGCCAGGCGCGGCATTTCAAGCCGGTGTCGTTCTTCCACTTAAAGCGCGTCGCGATCTTTCAGATTCGCTCCCCGCGCTTTAGGTCTCTGGTTTTGCGCATGTCGTCGTCGCAAAACCGCTTCGCACTTTTGCGCGACATGCCTTTAGGCTTTCGACCTGCCTTACTTTGGAGAGCCGCCTCGTCAGCGGCTCTCCAATATCCGCATCAGCCGGCCGCGATAGCTGTCGAGAATGACGGCCAGCACGATGACGGCGCCGATCACGATCGGTTTGATATTGTCGTCGGCGCCCAGCAGCTGCAGTCCCGTGGACAGCACCTGCAGAATACAGGCACCGACCAGCGTTCCGACGATCGATCCCTTGCCGCCGGAAAGACTGGTTCCGCCGATGATGACGGCTGCTATGGCATTCAGTTCATAGCCAATACCGGCAACCGGGCTGCCGACATTGAGACGGAGCAGGTAGACCATGGCCGCAATGCCGGCGGTCAGCCCGGAAATGGTGAAGACCGCGATCTTGTATTTCTTCGGCTCATGGCCCGATAGGCGAACCGCCTCCTCGTTCGTCCCGATTGCAAAGACGAAGCGCCCGAATACCGTATAGCGCAGTACGAACCAGCCGATGAGCACGACGACGATGGCGATCAGGAAAATCGACGGCAGGACACCCCAGAAGATCAGATTGCCGAAATCGACGAAGGGCTGCGGCAGACCGGTGATGGTGGAATTGTCGCTGACGACGCGCGCCAGGCCGCTTGCGACGTTGAGCATGCCGAGCGTGACGATGAAGGATGGAAGTTTCCACTTCTCGCAAATCCATCCGTTGATGGCACCCAGGACCGCGCCAGCACCCATCGAGGCGATCGACGCCAGAACGATCGCCTGCCAGGGGGAAAGCCGTGGATCGATCATGATAGTTGCGCCGATGACCGTGCAAAGCGCCAGCAGCGAGCCGACGGAAAGATCGATGCCGCCCGTGAGGATGACGAAGGTCATGCCGGCGGCAAGCACCGTATTGATGGCGATCTGCACGAAGATCTTCAGGAAGTTCTCCGGCGTCGCAAAATAGGGCGCCGTCACCGAGAAGAAGATCAAAATCAGAACGAGGGCGATGGTGACGCCGGCCTCCTTCATCGAGATCCGGATGAGCTTGTCCCAGACGCTGGGCGCTTTCGCCTCTGTCATCTTTTCAATGTTGCCGGACACGACTGTACTCCTTGTAAGCGAGTGAGAGAATCCTGCTCTCGTCAAATTGCCCCCGGGCTATTTCCCCGGCTATCTTGCCGTCCGAGAAGACGATGATGCGATGGCAAATGCTCATGAGCTCCGGCAGGTCCGAAGACACGACCAGAACGCCCTTGCCCTCGGCGGCAAACTTCCACAGAAGCTCGTAGATTTCCGCCTTGGCGCCCACATCGATGCCGCGGGTCGGCTCGTCGAAGATCAGCACCTTGGGGCCGCGAAACAGCCATTTGGCGATGACGACTTTCTGCTGGTTGCCGCCCGAAAATGTCCTGACGGCCTGATGGATGGATGGTGTCTTGATCCTGAGTTCGCGCACCAGCTGCCGTGAGGAATCGTCCTCCATCTTGCGTAAGATCAACCCGTTGCGGGAAACCCTGGCGAGATCGGTGATGGTGGTGTTTTGCGCACAGCTCATGTCGAGCATGAGGCCTTGTATCTTGCGGTCCTCGGTCGCCAGGCACAGTCCGGCAGTCACCGCGTCCTTGGGCGAGGCAATCTCGACCGGTTTGCCATCTATGCGGATTTCGCCTTCAGCCTTGGCGTCGGCGCCGAATATGGCCCGAACGGCCTCGGTGCGACCACTGCCCACAAGCCCTGCGATGCCGACGATTTCCCCCTTGGCGACGGAAAATGACAGTTCCGGGCTATGGCTCGTTACTTTGAGGCCGGAGACGCCAAGCGCCTCGCCGGAGATGGTGCTGTCGCCGCGGAAGGCGTCGTGCTGCGCAAGTTCGCGCCCGACCATGAGTTCGACGATTTTCGGAATTCCGAGCCCTTCGAGCGGCCGTGTGATCACATGCTGTCCATCGCGCAGGATGGTCACGTCATCGCCCACCTCGAAGATCTCTTCGAGCCGATGCGATATGTAAAGCGTGGTGACGCCCCGTGCCTTCAGCCGCTTCAGAATCCCAAAGAGACGATCGACCTCCTTGGAGGTCAAGGTTGCCGTCGGCTCGTCGAGGACCAGGAGCTTGCTTTCGTTGGAGAGCGCCTTGGCAATCTCGAGAAGCTGAAGCTGGGCGACGCTCAAGCTGCTGGCAAGCGTCGTCGGCGCCACATTGAGGCCGACTTCGGCCAGCAATTCCGCCGCCCTGGCGTTCATTTGCTTGTAGTTTACCAGGCCGTATCGACGCGGCAGATGCTCGAAGAGCAGATTTTCGGCGACGGAAAGATTGGAAAGCGGGTGCAGTTCCTGATGGATGACACGGATGCCCGCTTTGAATGCCTCCAGCGGAGAGGACGGACGATAGGCTTCGCCGTCAAACAGAATGCGGCCATCGTCCGGCTTGAAGACGCCGCCCAGCAGATTGATCAGGGTCGATTTGCCGGCACCGTTTTCGCCGAGAAGAATGTGACCCTTGCCGCGGCCGATCTCCATGGAGACGTCCTTCAGCGCCACGACGCCCGGGAAGCGCTTGCCTATTCCTTCCAGCTTCAGGATGGCATCATCTATTGTTTCTGGCACGTCCACCTCATGCGCATTTCTGTTTCGGGGTTGGAGATGGCGACTTTCCTCACGCCGCCTTCCGGCAGGGCTCAAAGTCCCATCCCGAGCGGCCGGTAAGAAGATCGATCGCGACGCGGATGCGCCGGCATTTGCCGGCGCATCCCTACCCGCAAGACCGATGGTATCGGCTATTTCAGATCCTTGGCGGTGACGAGCGTGACATCAGTCTTGACCCAGCCGGTGAATTTTTCGCCGGCATATTCGCGAAGACCGTACTTGATGCCCATGGCGGCCATTTCCGCGCCATACTGTTCGACGGTGGCAAGCATCTTGCCGCCCTTGATCAACGGCTTGACGGACGGAATGTTATCGAAGCCGACGACCTTGATCTTGCCGGCCTGACCTGACGCATCGAGCGCCTTGACGACACCGAGAGCCATGGAATCGTTGGCGGCCATGACACCTTGAATATCCTTATATTTCGTCAGGAAATTCGTCATGACGGTATTGGCTTCTTCAGTTTCCCAATGCGCGGTCTTGCTGTCGAGCAGCTGAAGCTTGCCGGCCTTGATGGAATCCATGAAGCCTTCCTTGCGCTCTTTGGCGTTGTCGGCCTCGGGATTACCTTCCAGGATCACGACCTTTGCGCCAGGCCCCAGATCCTTGGCAAGCGCATCGCCGGCAAGCTTGGCGCCAGCGGTGTTGTCGGGGCCGAAGAAGGCGAGATCGATACCGGCCGCCTTCTTGGCGTCGGCATCGAGCGGCACGTCGATGTTGATGACCTTCACGCCGGCCTTCACCGCCTTGGCAAGCGGCGTAGCCATGGCCTTGGAATCGGCCGGAGCGACGACGATGATGTCGTATTTCTGTGTCACGAAGTTCTCGACGGCATCGACCTGGGCCGCGAAGTCGCGCTCGTCCTTCATGCCGACGGCCTTGAAGTCGAACTTGTCCTTGTTTTCGGCCGCGTATTTGTCGGCGCCGGCCTTCATCTGCTTGAAGAACTCATTGGACAGAGATTTCATGATCAGCCCGACCTTGGGCTTGCCTGCCGCAAAGGCCGGCGACACGCCGCAGGACAGTGCAAGCACCAGAGTACCGGCAAGCCCGAGTTTCAGCGCCGCACGCCGCTGCGCATTGATCAAGACGGATTCACGCTTCGTAGAATTGGACATTTTCTTTCCTCCCGAACGGCCCTGGGCTCAGCTCCAACTGAGTTGTCCGCGACAATGAACCGTTTCCACGTATATTGGGTAACACGCTGCCAGAAATTGTCAAGGCACCACCGCTCAAGGTGAAATCCCGCTAAAATTGCGCCTTTACCAATCATGGAAGAGAGGTATGATGAACCGTTTCCATTTGATCGGCGTCAACCGTTGCATAATGGAGGCTCAGCTTGACATGAACCCTTTGACTAAGGCGGAAGAGACCATTAGCTGAGAGCCCGGATCAGGCGCCTCGGAAGGTGAAATGAAGGGATATCGGTATCCATTATGCCAAAGGTCGGTATTCGAGATGTTGCCAAACTGGCGGGGGTTTCCACCGGAACCGTTTCAAGGGTTTTGAATGACCACCCGTCGGTGACGGATGAATTGAGGGCGCGGGTCAGAAGCATCATCGAACAGCTCGGTTATATGCCCGACCCATCTGCCAGAAGCATGCGCAGCAAGGTCAGCCGCCTCATCGGCATCATCATTCCCGACCTGACCAATCCCTTCTTCTCGGAGCTTGTCCAATCTGCAGAACAAGCCGCAGCGAAGCATGGCTATAACATCATCGTCATGACCTCTTTTGATCGTGCAGCCAAGGAGGCGGATTGGATCGGTCAGCTGACAAGCCGCAAGGTGGACGGCATCATCCTCGTTCCGAGCAACGATTTCCATGCGCTCAAGGTGCCGAAGGGGCTGCCGATCGTCATCGTCGACCGCCTCTTGCCGGGATATTCCGGCATCGCCGCCGATCATCGCAGTGGCGTTCGTCTCGGCGTCGAGCATCTCGTGAAGCTTGGCCATCATCGTATCGGCTTCATTTCAGGCCCGAAGAGCTCGGTGCCCGCCAACGATCGTCTCCAAGGCTATCTCGATGCGATGAAATCTGCGAACAACGGCAGCCAGAGTGCGGCACAGCTGATTGCCGAAGCGGCTTTCGATTACGAAAGCGGCCGGTCTGCAGGAAACTATCTTCTTGCCCGCGCCCGCCACGAACGCCCGACCGCCATATTCGCAAGTTCCGACCAGCAGGCGATCGGCTGCATGCGCGCGGCCCATGATTTGGGAATTCCGGTTCCGGCCGCCCTCTCCATCGTCGGCTTCGACGGTATTCCGCTTGCCAGCATGACAACACCGCGCCTGACCACGGTGAAACAGCCCATTCAGCAAATCGCAGCAGCAGCGGTCGCAGTTCTGTTGGGCAAACAGGATGCCCCGGATCTTGGAAAGCCACTCCTATTGCCTTGCGAACTCTCCAAAGGGGAAACGACCTGCGCTCCGCAGCCTGACTGAATACGGCATCAGCGAATGGGAATTGGCCCAGACGTTGAAGACGGAGAAATCGGAGGCGACATAGGCATAGGTCAGCACGCCGAAGGAAAAGGCGACCAGCAGGAACATGACGATCGCGCCGGCCGGCGCAATATCCATCATCGACACGTCGCCGCGCCGCGCGCCGATCACCGGCAGGATGGAGACGATGAGCGCCGTCGCAAGTGCCAGCACAAGAGCATAGTGTCCAAGTTCGATGATCATCGGGTGGCCTCCTCGCCCTTCCACACGCCGTCGGCCTTCAGCTTGTCGGCGACCTGC
>NZ_JAUQTZ010000053.1:0-39700 GCF_059803845.1 Rhizobium sp. UFLA01-1127
GATTTCTGACTGCCGTAGCCCTTGAGCACGCCGATGACGGGCGACACATCCGAATAATCGCGGCCATAGGCCACGACGATGTGATCGGTGCCGGCGGGCATGTTGTTGGTCGGATCGAGCTCGATCCAGCCGGTCGTCTCGCCGCACCAGACGCGCACCCACGCGTGCATGGCGTCGGCGCCCTCTAGTCTTTCCTTGCCGGGTGGCGGAATGGTGCGCAGGAAGCCGCTGACATAGCCCGCGGGAATGCCGAGGCTGCGCAGCGCGATGATCATCACATGCGAAAAATCCTGGCAGACGCCGCGCTTGAGGCGGAAGGCTTCCTTCGGCGTGGTGTCCACCGTCGTCGCCTCGGGATCGTAGACGAAGTCCTTGTGTATCTGCGAGCAGACCGCGTGGGCGATCTGCAGGGTCGTCAGATTGGTTGATTTCCACTGCTTGCCGTAATCTGCGATCTCCCTCGTATCGGGCAGACGCGGGCTGTTGCCGAGGAAATGGTGAGGGGAGGAAGGATCGACCGACCAGCAGTCGTCGATCTCTTCAGGCAGCTTGGCAAGCAGCGGCGAGAAGTCCGCCCCGACCGGCTGGCTTTCCACCTGGACGCGTGCCTGCATGCGGATGTCGAGCCTTTCATGCGGATCGCGCACCAGGATCGAGGTTGCCGGATGCTGGAAGAAATCCGTGAAGTTCGATTGCTCGTCCGGGCTTGGAGTTATTTTCACCGAGCCGGCGATCAGCCGCTGCCGATCGGGCAGGGAAAGCGGCATGACGCGCAAAATATGCCGAGCGCCGCTCGCCGGCACGTCGTAGATATAGCCCATGTGAAGCGAAAGGTCGTAGAGCATCACGTCATCCGAGATAGGTGCGTGCCAGCAGGTCGGAAAGCCGCTCCAGTTCGCGTGCCAGCTGCTGGTAGACTTCGACGGTCATCGTTTCGGGCGTCATCACGGCTAGGCCCGAATGCAGCCGCATGGCCTCGCGGTAGAAGGGCGACATCTGGCCGTTGACGAAGGCATTCGGCAGTTGCTCGACCTCGCGGTGGATCTCGTTCATCTGGAAGAGGATCGAGCGCGGGTTGAGGGGATCGAGCGCCAGAAGATCCGTCACTGTCAGGCGGGCGGTATTGACGTTGTAGCGGCGGCGATGGGTCATGACGCTGTCGCCGATTTCCAGCAGCATATCGAGGGCGCCGTCGGGCGCATCAGGGCCGGACATATGGCCGAGAAGCCTTGTCATGTGCAGGCCGCGCTCGATATAGCGGCCGAGCGACAGGAAGCGCCAGCCGGTGAAGCGGTACATGTTCTCGTGTACGAGTCCGGCAAAACCTGCGAGCTTGCGCAGCAGGATCGTCATGGCATGGCTGGCATCGTCACCATGCTTGACCCTTTCCTTGAAGCGTCGCGCGGTCTTGGCAAGGTCGTTCAGCGCGAGCCAGCCATCTGGCGAAAACCGGTCGCGGATATTGCTGGCCGAGTAAACCGCACTATCGATGTTGCGAACCAGGTTTTCGGGCACTGCTTCCTGAGTATCGATGTCGATGGCGGCGAGATAGGCGCTGACATCGGCAAGCAGCGGCTGGTTCGGATCAGCCGCTTCGGCAAAACGCCCGTGCCAGGCGCGCAGGATGCGCAGGGCGCCTTCGGCGCGCTCGATATAGCGGCCAAGCCAGAAGAGGTTGTCGGCGGCCCGGCTCGGAAGACTACCTGGCATGTTTCGGGTGAAGGTCTCTTCGGCCGGCAGCAGCGTGTGTGCCTCGACCGGCTTGTCGGAGACGATCCAGACATCGGCGGCCGAGCCGCCGGCCTGCATGGCAATCGCCGCGACATCGTCGCCGCTGCCGATGCGGGCGAAGCCGCCGGGCATGATCTGCCAGCCGTTTTCCGTGCGGGCGGCGAAGACACGCAGGCTCATCGGCCGTGGCGTCAGCTTGCCGTTGACCCAGGCCGGTGTGGTCGAAAGTGTCACGACCTCCTGGCCCACCAGCTTATGGCCTTCGGTCGCCAGCCAGTCCGCAATCGAATCGCGGGCGGTGCTGCGCAATGTCGAGCCCAGCACCGATTGGCCGTTGTCGTCGAAGAAGGGCATGCGGGAATAGGCCGGTCCGATGACCATCTTCTCGATATTGGCGGCGACATGTTCGCGCTCGCTCTTCTGGCCGCACCACCAGGTCGCGATCGAGGGCAGCTTCAGTTCCTCGCCGCGCAGATGCCGGCAGATGGTCGGCATGAAGGCGAGTAAAGCGCGTGTCTCGAGAATACCGGAGCCGAGCGCGTTGACGATGGTCACCGTCTGCGCTCGCAGCGCCTCCACCATGCCGGGCGTGCCGATATGGGATTGCTGATTGAGCTCCAGCGGATCGGCGTAAGCCGCGTCGAGGCGACGCCAGAGCACGCTGATCGGCCGCAGGCCTGCGACGGTGCGCACCATCAGCCGATCGTTGACGACGGTGATGTCTTCGCCTTCGAGCAGCATGAAGCCGAGGTAGCGGGCGATATAGGCGTGCTCGTAATAGGTTTCGTTTGCCGGTCCCGGCGTCAGGACGGCGACACGGCCTTCGCCGCTGCGCTTGCCACCCAGCAGGGCATCGCGAAAAGCGCCGAAAAAGGAGGCGAGGCGATGGACCTTGGTTTCGGCATAGATATCCGAAAAGGCGCGGGTGGTGGCGACGCGGGTTTCCAGTGCGAAGCCAGCGCCGGACGGCGCCTGCGCGCGGTCGGCCAGCACCCACCAGTTGCCATCCGGACCGCGGCCGACTTCGAAAGCCAGGAAATGCAGATAATGACCGCTTGCCGGCTTGATGCCGACGAGCGGGCGCAGGAACTCCGGATTGGCGGCGATCAGGGCCGGCGGCAGCAGTCCTTCGCCGACCAGCCGGCTGTCGCCATAAACGTCCGCGATGATCGATTCCAACAGATCGGCACGCTGCTGCAGGCCTTCGGAGAGCGCCTGCCATTCGCGCTCGTCGATAAGCACCGGGATATGCGAGATCGGCCAGCCGCGTTCGCTGATCCCGGTCGTCCCATAGGCTCGATAGAAAACACCGGCATCGCGAAGATAGCGGTCGGCGCGGGCGAAGCGCTCGGCCAGCTCCTCTTCCGTCATGCGCATCAGCGCCGACAGGAAGTTTTGCCAGACGGGGCGGACGGCGCCTTTGTTGTCGACCATTTCATCCGCGACGCCGGGCAGGGGACGATAGGCAAAGGCCGAATCGTTGCCGATACCGGTCTTTACCTCATCCCGTCGTTCCGTCGCCGGTTTTCTACCCATGCACAGTCTCGTTTCAAATTCCCGCCGGACGCCTGAGGTCGAGCGTCAGCGGGAATTCCACCGATGCAGTCTCTGGTCTTACGGTATAGCCACCTGCTGTATGCCCCCAAGGCTCGAAACGCGCAAGACGTCGCGCCTCCGCCTCGTTGCCATTGACGGGAAAGGTGTCGTAGTTGCGGCCACCGGGATGGGCGACATGGTAGATGCAGCCGCCGATCGAGCGGCGCGACCATGTATCGTAGATATCGAAGGTCAGCGGCGTGTCGACGGGGAGCACCGGATGCAGGCCCGAGGCCGGATGCCATGCCTTGTAGCGCACGCCGGCGACCGAGACACCAGCCATTCCTGCCGGCGTCAGCGGCACGGGGCGGCCGTTGCAGGTCACCGTATAGCGCGAAGGATTGGAGGTTTCGAAGCGAACCTGCAGGCGCTCGACCGATGAATCGACGTAGCGTACGGTGCCGCCGATCGCGCCTTCTTCGCCCAGCACATGCCACGGCTCCAACGCCTGGCGCAGCTCCAGCTTGCTGCCCTCGTATTCGACTTCGCCGCAGAAGGGGAAGCGGAACTCGAGCTGCGCCTGGAACCATTCCGGCCGCAGGTCGAAGCCATTTTCACGGAGATCGGCGAGCACGTCGAGGAAATCTTGCCAGATATAATACGGCAGCATGAAGCGATCGTGCAGCGTCGTGCCCCAGCGCACGAATCGGCCATCGATCGGATTGCGCCAGAAGCGAGCAATCAGCGCGCGCACCAGCAATTGCTGGGCAAGGCTCATACGGGCATTCGGCGGCATTTCGAAGCCGCGGAATTCGACAAGGCCAAGCCGACCGGTCGGTCCATCAGGCGAGAACAGCTTGTCGATGCAGATTTCCGAGCGGTGGGTGTTGCCGGTGGCATCGGTCAGCAGATTGCGGAAGAGCCGGTCCACCAGCCACGGGAGCGGCTGCAGCCCGCGACCCGGCGCCGGCACCTGGGCCAGCGCGATTTCCAGCTCGTAGAGGCTGTCATGGCGTGCTTCGTCGATGCGCGGGGCCTGGCTGGTCGGGCCGATGAACAAGCCGGAAAAGAGATAGGAGAGAGAAGGGTGGCGTTGCCAGTGCAGCACCAGGCTCTTCAATAGGTCGGGACGGCGCAGGAAGGGGCTGTCGCTCGGATTGGCGCCGCCGACGACGACATGGTTGCCGCCGCCGGTGCCGGTGTGACGGCCATCGATCAGGAACTTGTCGGTACCGAGACGCGTTTGCCGTGTCTCCTCATAAACCGCCGTGGTAATGTCAACGCACTCCTGCCAGTTCGATGCGGGATGGACGTTGACCTCGATGACGCCGGGATCGGGTGCGACGCGGATGACGTTGATGCGCTCGTCCTGCGGCGGCGAGTAGCCCTCGATATGCACCGGCAGCCCGAGATTGGCGGCTGCATTCTCCGCGGCGGCCAGCAATTCGAGATAGTGCTCGATTCGTTCGACAGGCGGCATGAACACGCAAAGCCGGCCGTCGCGCGGTTCGACCGAGATCGCCGTGCGCACTGCACCGCCGATCTCACCGAGTGTCTGCTCGATGCGCGATTGCGAACTCTCATCGGCGTGGAACGAGGCTTCCGGCATTGCACGGCCTGCTGGCACGACGACATCTGGCAAGGGTACGCGCGGGACGGACGGATCGGCGGTATGGATATAGGGATAGTGCGACGGAGGCACATAGGGCAGTGTGCCGAGAGGAAGGCGGTAGCCGACCGGCGAATCGCCTGGCACCAGGAAAATCTTGCCGCGACGCGTTCGCCACTTTTCGCTGACCCAGCGCGTGGCACCGGCACGGGCGTTCCATGCTTGTACCGGTAGAATATAGCCAGTCGCGGTGGTCAGGCCGCGCTCGAAGACACGGGCGATGCGGCTGCGCTCCTCGGGGTCCTTCAATTTCGAATTGGAGGGATCGACATTTTCAGGCAGGCTGCCTTCCTTGATGATCCATTCGGCCGGGTCTTCGTAGGCCGGCTGCACCATTTCCGGCTCGATGCCCAATTCCCCGGCGATCGCGTTGAGAAGCTTGCCGGCATCGTCCGCACCCACGCCGGTTCTCGCTGTCTCTTCGGCGATCAAGGCGGGATTTTGCCAAACGGGCTTTCCGTCTTTGCGCCAGTAAAGAGAGAAGGTCCAGCGCGGCAGGCTTTCGCCCGGATACCATTTGCCCTGGCCGTAGTGCAGGAAGCCGCCGGGCGCGAAGCGCTCGCGCAGGCGGCGGATCAGCTGATCCGCCATGTCGCGCTTGGTCGGGCCGACGGCGGCGGTGTTCCATTCCTCCGACTGGAAATCGTCGATCGAAATGAAGGTCGGCTCGCCGCCCATGGTCAGGCGCACATCGTCTTCCCTCAGGATCGCGTCGACCTTTTCGCCGAGTGCATTCAAGGCATCCCAGCTTTCGTCGGAGAAGGGCTTGGTGATGCGCGGATGCTCGGCGACGCGGGCGACCTTCATTCCGAAATCGAATTCCGTCTTGGCCTCGCCGAAATAGCCGCCGGAGATCGGCGCGGCATTGCGGTAATGCGGCGTAGCGGCCAGCGGAATATGACTTTCGCCGGTCAGCAGGCCGGAGGTCGGGTCGAGGCCGACCCAGCCGGCGCCGGGAAGATAGACTTCGGCCCAGGCATGCAGGTCGGTGAAATCGACCTCCGTGCCCGAGGGGCCGTCGAGCGCTTTGAGGTCGGGTGTGAGCTGGATGAGGTAGCCGGAGACGAAGCGGGCGGCGAGGCCGAGATGACGCAGCACCTGAACGAGCAGCCAGCTCGTATCGCGGCAGGAGCCCTTGGCGGTCTCCAGCGTCTCCTCGGGCGTCTGCACGCCGGCTTCCATGCGGATGACATAGCCGATCTCTTGCTGCAGGCGCGTATTGAGGCCGACGATCATATCGACGGTCTTTTGTTCCGAGCGATCGAGCGTGGCGAGGAAGGCTTTCAGCCTGGGGCCGGGCTCCTCCGGCTTCATGTAGATGGAAAGATCTTCACGGATGGTCTCGGGGTAGCCGAAGGGCCATTGCGTCGCTTCCTCTTCGACGAAGAAGTCGAAGGGATTGTAGACCGTCATGTCGGCGACGAGATCGACCTCGATCTTCAGCTCCGTCACCGGATCGGGAAAGACGAAGCGGGCGAGGTAATTGCCGTAGGGATCTTGCTGCAGGTTCACGAAATGGTTCGACGGCGTGACCTTCAGCGAATGGCTCAGCACGCGGGTCTTGGAATGCGAGGCGGGTTTCAGGCGGATGATCTGGGGGCCGAGGCGGACCGGATTGTCGTATTTATAGTGGGTGAGATGATAGATGCTTGCCTTGATCGCCATATGTCTCTTCGCCTAGCCCGCATCGTTGTGCGGTGATTGCTGTTCCCGCAGCCAGTGTGTGCAATGCAGCGAAAGAAAGCAAGGCGTCTCTCGGCGCTTCAAAAGCTCCGCCGTGCGCCGCCAAAACAAAAACGGCGAACTTTTTGCCCGCCGTTTTGAAAACTCGATCCGGTCGTTGCAATCAGCTTCTGCCGAACTCGTCGACGAGACGGATGATATCGTCTTCGCCGAGATAGGAGCCGGTCTGCACTTCGATCAGCTCCAGCAGGATCTTGCCTGGATTGGCCAGGCGATGCACTTCGCCGAGCGGGATATAGATCGATTCGTTTTCGCGCAGCATCTGCACGTTTTCGCCGACCGTCACTTCGGCCGTGCCCTTGACGACGATCCAGTGCTCGGAGCGATGATGATGCTTCTGCAGCGACAGCTTCTTGCCCGGCAGCACGAAGATACGCTTCACCTGGAAGCGTTCGCCGTTCAGCACCGATGTATAGCCGCCCCAGGGGCGATAGGAGGTCGGATGCGTCTCGGTGAGCTTGGCGGTCTTCTTCTCGCTTGCCAGCAGCTTGACGAGCTTGCCGACTTCCTGGCTGTCCTTGAGATGGCCGACATAGACGGCGTCTTCGCTGGCAATGACGGCGACGTCCTCAAGCCCCTGTACGGCGACATGCAGGCTGTGCGACATGACGAGCGAATTCTTCGTGTTGACCAGCGTTGTGGCGCCCGCCGACACGTTGCCGCTTTCGTCACGGCTGCCGACTTTCCACACCGCATCCCAGCTGCCGAGATCGGACCAGGTGAAAGGCGAGGGAACGACGGCGGCATTGGCCGTCTTTTCCATGAGCGCGTAGTCGATGGAGATGTTGGGGCTCTTTGCGAAATGATCGGCGTCCAGGCGGGTGAAATCGAGGTCGCGCGTCGATTTGGACACCGCCTTGCTGGCAGCCTTTTCGACGTCGGGCGCAAACTCCTTCATTTCGGCCAGAAGCTGGGAAGCCGAGAACATGAACATGCCCGAGTTCCAGTAGAAGCCGCCGCTGGCAACCATCTCCTGGGCTTTGTCCAGTGCCGGTTTTTCGACGAAACACTTGACGGCATGGGCGCCGGTCGGGAGTGCCTTGCCGCTTTCGATGTAGCCGTAGCCGGTTGCAGGCTCCGTCGGCTTGATGCCGAAGGTGACGAGTTTGCCCTGCAGTGCCGTGTCGCGCGCCAAACGGACGCAATCGTAATAGGTCGTATTGGCATCGATCTCATAGTCGGAGCCGAGGACGTGCATGATCGCGTCCTTGCCGAAAAGCTCGGTGACGAGCGCGGCGGCGGCGGCAACGGCGGCAGCCGTATTGCGGGCGACCGGCTCCAGCAGCACCGCCGCCAGTTTCAAGTCGAGCTCGCGCGCCTGCTCTGCGACGAGGAAACGAAACTCCTCATTGGTGAGAACGATCGGCGCTTCGTAGAGCTCGGGATCGGCCACCCGCTCCAAAGTGTTCTGAAACAGCGTCCTGTCGCCGATGAACTGGATGAATTGCTTCGGGGCAGATGCGCGCGATAGCGGCCAAAGCCGCGTGCCCTTGCCCCCTGCCATGATCACTGGAACGATTTTGGCTGCCATATTGCCTCTCCTGGATACTACATTCGAGAGCCGCCCGCAAAGATACGCAACCACTGCGTTTCCTGCTTATGCTCCTTGGACAACTTCAATCGCCATTGCGATATTTTTGCACAAAACGCTAGCGCTAATGTGTCGTGAGCGTAAACATTCGGCGATCTTGGCGCGGAAATTCCAAGGAAAGTCTGTCGCTGGCACCTTTCTCGCAAAAGACAGCCACGGATCTTCGAGCCGCGGCTGTTTCTTCGCGGCCTATGCCTCCGCCCGATCCCGCTGCTTATCTTGCGCCGCCGCATGGTTGATGCCGTTGCGCCTGTTGTAGCGGATCGACGACCAGAGCGAGATGCCGATCAAAGCTGCGCCGCCGAGGCCGGTGAGGACTTCGGGGATATGCATCAGTGTTTGCATATACATGATCACCGAAAGGATCAGGATGGCGTAGAAGGCGCCATGCTCCAGGTAGCGGTAATGTGCGAGCGTACCTTTCTCCACCAGCATGATCGTCATGGAGCGGACATACATCGCGCCGATGCCGAGGCCGATGGCGATGATGAAGAGGTTCTGGGTGAGAGCGAAAGCGCCGATGACGCCGTCGAAGGAGAAGCTGGCATCGAGGATTTCGAGATAGAGAAAAGCGCCGAAGCCGCCCCTTGCCGCCGCGCTCATGGTTTGCTGCGAGGCATCCAGAAAGCCAGCGAGAACCTCCACGAGCAGGAAGGTCAGAAGGCCGTAGATTGCGGCATGCAGGAAAGCCGTGGCATCATCACCGTCCAGTATGGAGGTGAAGACGAGAATGAGGATCAGCACGAAGGCGATTTCGACGCCCTTGACGGTGGCAAAATGCGCCATCCGCTTTTCGATGAAGCCGATCCAGTGCACGTCCTTTTCGTAATTGAAAAAGTAGGTAAGGCCGACCATCATCAGGAAGGTGCCGCCGAAGGCGGCGATGGGCAGGTGCGCAGCCTGCATGATCTCGGCATATTGCTCGGGCTTTGCGGCCGCAAGTTTCAGCGCTTCCCATGGATTGATCCATGCCGCGATGGCGACGATTGCCAGCGGAAAGATGATGCGCATGCCGAAGACGGCGATGATGATGCCCCAGGTCAGGAAGCGATGCTGCCAGACCGGGGTCATTTCCTTGAGCTTGTTGGCATTGACGATGGCATTGTCGAAGGAGAGCGAGATCTCCAGCACGGCAAGGACCGTGCAGATGAAGAAGGCCGTGGCGAGGCCACCGAAGGTGCCGGTGGTATTCCAGCCGAGCAGGCCACCGAGGACAAGACCGCCGACGGTGGCGGCAAATGCCCAGCCGAAATAGCCGAGCACGGATTTTGAGGCGATCGGCGAGGTCATGGGGACACCTCGCTGTAAAATGAATGGGTACGCGCGGATTGCGCGCATAGCCGCATACCGAAGACGGCATGCGGGCGAGGCATGGTCAAGCTGATCATGGAAAGAAGTCCGCCGGCTCATCTGCAGGCGGTACCGACATCGCGAGAGCGCCGTGAAAACTCTCGCCAGAGGGGCCCGGCACCAAAGTTCAATCCGCCGCCGATGTCAGAGAGGCGCGGAGATGATCAATAGTTAATGAAGTCGCGACGCAGGTCAAGGGTTGAATCAGCCGTCGTCACGATTGCTCCCGCCAATTGAAATTTGGGAACCAAACCGACAAAGGCTGCGTTTGCCTTTCAAGCATGTTTGTGCCGCCCGTCGGCGGATTTATCGTCTCGATCAACGATAGACAGGAGAAGCTCTCATGAGCCCGACCCCCACTTCCAATTATAGCAAAGGGCAAGCGAAAAAGCCGGAATTGACCGATCGGCAGAAGAAGGCTCGCCCGAATACGCTGCGTCAAGCACAGGTCTTGCCGCCGCATCATGTAGATCTGACGCTGCAGCCGGTGACGCACGAGGAGGTGCATGTCCCGGCCCATGTCAACGGTGCAGATCTGTCACGCGAAGCACCGGCTGGTACCAGTCACGGGCATAAGCCGAAGAGCGGCCAGCGGCATTAACGCGGGCCTGCGCCGTATGCCAAAACCATGATCATTTGTGGCGGGGTGTCTTGCCGTCAGAGGTGAAGCTGCCGTTGAAGCTCATTTCGGTCGATTTCGCGGAGCATTCGATGGCAACCGGCTTGCCGGCATAGGGGTTGGCAAAGGTGCAGGCGCCCTTTGCCGGGACTTGATTCGATATATTGTTGCCGGCTCCCGTCGCGATAACCTCAATCGGCAATTGCGCGGTGCCTTTCTGGCTGCCGGGCTTGATGCCTTTCCCATTGCCGCGGAAGGCGAGCATTTTGCCGCCGGATGTGAAAATGAAAGTCACGGAGCCGTCGGGTGCAGTGACGCTGGCGAGTTCTGCCTTACATCCCTTTGAGGCATCGAATTTGCCGACCACGAGCTTGGAGCATTTTCCGCTGACGACGGTAGCACCCTGTGCCGGAAAATTCTCGACGGTAGCAGCTGCGGCCTGTGTAGCGACCAGCGCCGTGAATCCAAAAGCAATGCCTGCGAATCGCATAAGAGGGGCTCCTTTCAAGCCCCTGCAGATTCGCCGATCAAAATGTGGCAGTCAACCCGAAGCGGTGCACAAGTCCGAAACCACAGACGGCGCCCGGACTTAGGCCGGGCACGTCAGAGCCTGATGTGAGAATGCCGCTGTCGTAAGGTCGCCGCAGCCGTTGTGCGCCTCAATGTTGTTGCGCCGGTTCCGGAACAAGCGAGCCGATCAACTGCAGCAGAGCATTCTGGCGATTGCCGCCGCCGGCCAGGAATTCATAAAGGGTCATGCTCTTCTCGCTGCCGCCGTCGACGACATAATCCGCCTGGCGGATGACGTAGACCTCACCGCTTTCGGTATCGCGGGCGAGATGGAACATATATTCGTCGCCGTTGGACTTATGGTTTTTGTAGAACTGCCGCTTCACCACCGTCATCTCGTCCTCCCGTATGATCGATGCGCTGATATGACAGTAGGATGACGGCGAGGCCGGAAGTCAAGCGGCTTGTGGCGGTTGTGTCGCAGGGTTCGCACCGGCTGCGATGGCCGCGAACATCAGCATGTGATTGGATATCTTTCAAAAGGCTACTATTCTCGACCTGCGCTCGAATTTTTCGAGACGCGGCTGGAGCGGTTCAGCCTCATGGAATCTTTGACCCGCTCCATCTTTTGTTTTTTTCGCAATTCCGGACGGAAAACCGCTTCGCACTTTCCCTGGAATTGCTGTAGTTGGAGATCGAAGCACATGAGAATGATGTTAGCGCTGGGTGCGATTTTGAGCCTGGCATGCGTCTCCGCCGGCGAGGCGCCTTCAAACTATCAGACCTATCACGGCATTCGCGCCGACGCCGACCCGGTGGTGCTGGCAACATACGAGAGGGTTCTCGATCGTTGCGAGCCCGAAGCCTATTCCTGGCGGCGCGGATCGCCGGATCCAGACAGTACGTTCTACTGGCTCGCCTTGAGAAATTGTCTCTACCGCCACGGCTTCGTGGATCGTGGCGCCTATGCCTACCCCACGACGGCGGTATTCCGACATATTCTGGAGCAATGACGGCCGACGAACGGTTGCGGTCTTGCGGAACATTTGCCGATGCAAAAACCTTCGCGATATACGCAGGCCTAGTCGGGCGGGAGGAAATGAAAAAGGCCTTTCGATTTCTCGAAAGGCCTTGCTTTTCAGCGAATTAGGATGGTGGGCGTGACAAGGATCGAACTTGTGACCCCTACGATGTCAACGTAGTGCTCTCCCGCTGAGCTACACGCCCATCCGATGGCGGCGCATAGATCACAAAACCTTGGTCGCCGTCAATAGGCTTTTTTTCGGTTTTGTGACGCGGCCGCCGAAAGCCTTATGCGGCAAGGAGTTTGTTGACTTCGTCAACGAGTTCGCGGAGGTGGAAAGGCTTGGAAAGAACCTTGGCATCCTTCGGCGCCTTCGAATCGGGGTTCAAGGCGACAGCGGCAAAACCGGTGATGAACATCACTTTCAGGTCGGGGTCGAGCTCGGTGGCGCGCCGCGCCAGCTCGATGCCGTCCATCTCGGGCATGACGATGTCGGTCAAAAGCAGCGAGAACGGCTCTTCGCGCAGCCTGTCGTAAGCGCTTGCTCCATTGTCGAAGGACAAGACCTTGTAGCCGGCTTTTTCGAGTGCCTTCACGAGAAAGCGACGCATGTCGTTGTCGTCTTCGGCAAGAAGTATCTTCTGGGTCATCATCTCTATCGCTAATCAATCTTGTCTTGTTGGACTCGTCCAACGTTTAGGGTAGCGCCGCGCCGTAAACAAGCCGTGAATGGTCAGCCAAAACGCGTCATTCCGACATTTGTTCGAAACGCAAGTGCGTTCCCCGAAAACGCCTTGCGTTTCCGCTGACGAGGTATCCGGAGATTTCGAATACGGCGCTTTGGATTAAGGCCATTTCGGTCAAGTTACTATGGACTTGCGGTCATGCAACTGGCAACATGATTGCTGCGACAAGTTGTTGATATGGTAAAGACGTTGATGTCCGCGGAAATGCGCAGTTTTGAGATTTTCGAGGTGTTGGAGCCTGCTTCCCAGACCATCCCGTTTGTCTACAGCTCGCCTCATAGCGGTCGCATCTACCCCCCCGATTTCATCGCTCAATCCCGCCTGCAGGGCATCGCTATCCGCCGCTCAGAGGATCACTACGTCGATGAGCTCTTTTCTGCGGCGAGTTCTCTTGGCGCGCCGTTGCTCTTTGCCAATTTTCCGCGTGCGTACATCGATGTGAATCGCGAGCCCTATGAGCTCGATCCGCGCATGTTCGACGGCGCTTTGCCATCCTACGCCAATATCAATTCGCTGCGGGTCGCCGGCGGGCTTGGCACGATTCCGCGAATCGTCGCCGAGAATATGGAGATCTATGCGCGCCGTGTGCCGGTGGAGGATGCATTGCGGCGCATCGACACCATCTACAAGCCCTATCATGCCACGCTTCGGCGGCTGATCGCGCGCACTCATGTCAAATTCGGTTTCGGCGTGCTGGTCGATTGCCATTCCATGCCAGGCAATATCCGCATAGCCGGCAGCAATATGCGACCCGATTTCATCCTCGGCGATCGCTATGGCACGAGCGCCTCGGCCGAGCTGTCGCGCGCCGCCATGCAGATCCTCGAGGAGCTCGGCTTCAATGCGGTGCGTAACAAGCCTTACGCCGGAGGCTTCATCACCGAACACTACGGCCGCCCCTCCCGCGGGCTGCATGCCCTGCAGATCGAGGTCAACCGCTCTCTCTATGTCGACGAGACGACGCTCGAGAAACGTCCGGATTTCGACAAGGTCGCTGCCGGCATCACGCTCTTCATGAAACGCATGGCCGAGCATGTGGAGTCCTATACGGGCGATCCGGCACTGGCTGCGGAGTAGGGCAAAGCCTCTTCGCCCCGCAGAGGCGGTGAGAAGGTTGGGCGAGACATTGAGCAGGGCGAAATGTCGACGCCTCGGATAAGGGGCTGTCTCGGAACTTTCAAAGCGAACAGAATCCGTCGAATCGCTTGGCTGTGGTGATGGTCGGTCGTGTTTGTCGCTGCCGCATCATCGTGCCCGGCCCCTTGCTTTGACCGTCTACCTGCAAGCGGGGCGAGGGGATGGCTCCAACAAAAAAAGAACCGCGCTTGTGGCGCGGCTAAGTCTAGGGAGGAAACACCCAAGGAGGGTATTTACAGTCAGAAGACTGTAGTTGCATGTTGCTGCCGCACTGCACAAATGTCAAGCATTTTATTGCGGTGCAAAATATTTAGGCATATTCGAAAATCCTGCCTGATCGGCAGGCATTCCGCCTGCCGCGTCATCATCCGGTTTGCTTCAAGGCCCATATGGGTTATGACATCGCTCATCCCGCCATTTACCCGGATTGACCATGCTTCCTGATCGCTCGTTCTTCTATCGTCTTGCCGAAGTGGCCAAGGCCGAAACATTGCCGCGCTTCCGGGCCGGCATCGACGTGGTCAACAAGGAAGCCAAGGGCTTTGATCCGGTGACGGAAGGCGATCGCGCCGCCGAAGAGGCGATTCGCGCATTGATCGAGGCCGAGTTCCCCGATCACGGTATCCTGGGCGAGGAGCATGGCAATGTCGGGCTCGACCGGGAGCATGTCTGGGTGATCGACCCGATCGACGGCACGCGCGCCTTCATCTCGGGCGTTCCCGTCTGGGGCACGCTGATCGGCCTGCAGAAGAACGGCCGCGCCACCATGGGGATGATCGACCAGCCCTTTACCGGCGAGCGCTATTTCGCCGACGGCAATGGCGCCACCTATTCCGGTCCTGACGGCGAAAGGCGGCTGCAGGTCCGCGATTGCGGCAGCCTCTCGAACGCAACTCTTTTCACCACCTCGCCGCATCTCTTCCTCGGCGAGGAGCTTGCCAAATATCGCGAAATCGAGAACCAGGTCCGGCTCTTCCGTTATGGCTGCGATTGCTACGCCTATGCGCTGCTGGCCGCAGGCCATATCGACCTCGTCATCGAGAATTCGCTGAAGCCCTATGACGTCGGCGGCATCATTCCGGTCGTCGAGCAGGCCGGCGGCATCATGACCACCTGGGATGGCGGCCGCCCCGAAATGGGCGGAACGATCATCGCAGCCGGCAGCCGCACGGTTTACGAGCAGGCTCTGGCTGTGCTGTCTCGCTGAGATCAGGCTTCCGCTTCGATCTCGTAGGCATTGGTTTCAGCATCGCTGCCGGGGATGAAGGCATGGATCGCGGCCAGCGCCTGATTACGGTAGATATCCCGTTCCTGCAGGATTTCATGCTTGGCGCCGTGGACAGGTACGAGCTGTGCCGCGCGAAAATAGCGAGACAGCCGCTCCTGATCGGCATAGGGTACCACGCCGTCCCGCGTCGGCGCGATCAGCACCGTCGGGATCTGAATCGAAAACAGATGTTCGGGCATGTTGACCTGTCCGATCGCCCGCAAGGCCTGCGATAGCCAGCGTGCCGTCGGTGGCCCCAGGCAAAGCTGCGGGTAGGCAGTGCTGATACCGACGTTGCGCCGGTAGCGTTGCTCGTCCGTCGTCAGAGGATTCTCGGCAAATGGCCTTTCCTTGAACTTCTTGCTGAATTGCATGCTGCCAAGGCCGATGCCGCTGACGGCACCGGAGAGGAGGCGGATAAAGCCCGGCGAGGCGCCGTGACCGGTAAGGCCGATAAAGGGGGCCGACAGCACCATGCGGTCGATGCGGCTTGCAAGCCTCGGCGCGGCAGACAGGGCAATCAGTCCGCCCGTCGAATGGGCGAGGAGAAAAAAAGGCAGGCGCGTATCCGGCAGGACGATCTTGTCGAGGAAGGCCGTCAGGTCGCGCTCATAATCGGAAAAGTGCCGGATGTGGCCGCGCAAAGGGTCTCTCAGCAGTCGCTCCGATCCGCCCTGGCCGCGCAGATCGAAGGTCGCAACCCAAAGGCCCCTCCCTGTAAGGTCGCGGATCGTCTCGTAATATTTCTCGATGAATTCGTTACGGCCCTGCAGCAGCACGACCGTTCCCTTGGCGACCGGCTGCTCGCAGCGAAAGACGGCATAGCGCAGCTTGCGTGCGTCGAAACTTTCAAAGAAGCCTTCGGTGCGGTTTTCCGGCACCGGATTGTCTGCGGTGGAATAGAGGATCGAATCCATGACGGTGTCGCGCCTCGCTGACCAATGTCTCATCTCAAGGGGATAGCTCAGGCGGGGGGAATTGCAACAGGTTTGTTGGCTTTTGTCCGAAGGGTGCGTGCAAGGACCGACGCCATGAAGATCGTTCACATCAGCTCTTCGGCGCCGTGCCGCGTCGCTCCAGCGCGGTCTTGCGGATGATATCGGCAATCTCCGGGCTGCTGCTCGACAGCATCTGGAAATCCGATGAATAGAGCGACAGCAGCGAGACTTCGGTCGCGGCGCTGACGGTTGCAGACCGGGGCTCGCCGGTGATCAGCGCCATCTCCCCGAAGAAGCTGCCGGAGCCGAGTTCCACCGGGGTCGGCGTGGCGACGCTGACGCGGCCTTCGACGATGAAATACATCTGGTCGCCGGCCTCGCCCTTGCGGCAGATAATGCCGCCGGCCGGCACGACGCGAGGTCTCAGCGCCCGTACGATCTCGATGAGGGCGCCCGAACCGAGCTTCTGAAACAGCGGCACTCCCGCCACCAGCTGCCAGTTGCGCACGAAGTCCTGACGGCGAACCTCTTCATAGAAGCCGGTGGCGAGAATGCCGGCCCATAGGGCAAAGATGCCGATCCCGCACATCATGACCAGCCCGGCAAGGACGCGGCCAGCGAAACTTTGCGGAATCTCGTCGCCATAGCCCGTCGTCGACAGCGTCGTCACAGCCCACCACATCGCGAGGGGAATGCTGCCGAACTTGTCGGGCTGGACGTCGCGCTCGATGATGTAAGCGGCAAGCGCTGCGGCGAACAGAACGATGCCGAAGATCGAGGTGACGCCGATCAGGTTGCGTGCTTCCTTGGTCAGGACCCTGCCCAGTAGCCGGAAGAAGGTCGAGCCGCGCAGCGGCTTCAAAAGCCAGATGGCGCAATAGAGGCTTTGATCACGCCCGCGGATGAGAAGGAATGCGGCCAGAGGGACCAGCACGGCCAGCACGTCGACGGCGATTTCCGGTGCCCTGCCGCGAACGTCTTTTGCGCGATGTATGACCAGCGTCTCGATCAATTGCAGAACATAGACGGCCCAGACGCCGGCAAGCAGGACTTCCAGGATGAACCTTGTCTGTTCGGCTATGTCGGGCGCCGTAAGCACCGCCACTATCAGCAGACCAATGACTGCCAGCAATACATTCAGCGACGAGGAAATCTTCGAGAAAGAGAGCGCCGACATTCAATACCCCCAGGCAATACCCGGGGGCGGGCCGCCACTTGCCTGAGAATAGGATGGCTTCGATCCAAACGTAAAGAGGCGCATGGGCGCGCTGTCTCCCCGATACCGTACCTGGCACCCGTGCCTTGCGCCGCTATCGCTGGCCGACCCCTAGCGGAAAACCCTTGAAGGGCTTGATTTCCTTCAGCACGAAGGTCGTCTGCATTTCCTTGATACGCGGCAGACGGCGAACGACGGCCATGGCGAAATCGGCATAGCTGTCGAGATCGGCGGCCACGACCTGCAGCAGGAAATCCGCGTCTCCGGCGATGCTGTAGCAGGCGACGACCTCGCTGAGTTTCAGCACGTCGCGGGAAAATTCTTCTGCTTCCGCCTCGCTGTGGCTGTCGATCTTGACTCGGATGAAGGCAAGGACGCCGAGGCCGATCTGGCGCCGGTCGAGGGCGGCCGTATAGCCGTGGATCACGCCGGTTTCCTCGAGCTGGCGCACGCGCCGCCAGCACGGCGAGGTCGAGAGCCCGACTTCGGACGAAAGGGCCTGGTTGGTCAGGCGTCCGTCCTTTTGGAGGGCGTTAAGAATTTTCAGGTCGATGGGCTCTAGGGCAGAAGGCATATATGACTCGAATATCGATCTATACCGGTAGCTTCTACCTAATATCATCGATTTCTGGCAACGAAAGGTAGGAATATCCACAATGTTGGAGATACTCTGCAAGCCAACGCGACAAAAGCAAAGGTTTTCCATGCTTCCCGATATCCGTCTTGCCATTGTCATCAATCCGGCTCTGCCTCTCGGGCTGATTGCCAATACCGCAGGCGCGATCGCGATCGGATTGGGCGCGCGGTTTCCCGCACTTGCGGCCCGGCGATTGGCGGACAGAGAAGAGCGCGCGATAGACATAAGCTCGAATATGCCGGTGCCGATGCTGCAGGCCGATGCCGATGCCATCCGATCGCTACTGCTGAAGGCCCTGCCCCAGCAGGGGGAGCGGGCGGTCGTCGCCTTTCCGGCTTTCGCGCGGTCTCTGCACGACTACAGGGAGTATGAGGCTACATTTCCCGGCCGCGATCTTGCCGAGGAGGTGATCGACGGGCTGGGAATAGCCGGCCCGTCGAAATGGGTGAAGTCGCTCACCGGGTCGCTGAAATTGCTGAGATAGTGCCCGCTAAGAAAAAAGGCCGGCTTGCGGAGATAGAGAGATCCGCTTCGCCGGCCGAGCAAGGACTGAAGAAGAAGGGACGATACACTTCAGTCATCGGACGATGGTGTTCCGATGGTTCGACGATAGGTCAGGCAGCCTGAACGGGTCCCGAACCAGCCGTTCATCTGCGGTTCACGCAGTGATTTTCTGCAGAACGGGCGTGGCAATGCAGGGGGCTTGAACTGAAGAAAAGCGATCCCCATCTCTTTTTCGCGGGTGCCAAACGGGCTCGCGAAACCGTCCCGAGGCCGCCAGAGTGGGGTCATGGGACAAGAACTGTAATCGCAATTGTCGCTCACAGGAGGACTTCCATGCGTCACGTAGACTTCTCTCCCCTTTACCGTTCCACCGTCGGTTTCGACCGTCTATTCACCATGCTCGACAGCCTTGGTCAGCCGGATCAGGCTCAGACCTACCCGCCCTACAACATCGAGCGGACCGGTGAAAACACCTACCGCATCACCATGGCCGTTGCCGGTTTCGACGAAAAGGAACTGAGCATCGAGGCCCACGCCCATGTCCTTCAGATCAAGGGCGAAAAGAGCGAAGAGCCGGCTGAAACCAGCGAATATCTCTATCGCGGTATCGCCAAGCGTGCCTTCGAACGTCGTTTCCAGCTTGCCGACCATGTCGAGGTCCAGGCTGCTTCACTGAAGAACGGTCTGCTGCACATCGATCTGCTGCGCAACATTCCGGAAGCCATGAAGCCGCGCCGTATCTCCATCGCGGCAGAGCCGGTGGAAACCCCGAAGGCCATCGAGGCCCACATCAACTAATGAGGGCTGACGGACAAGCCGTCAGACTCTTGATCCTCCCAAGATCAAAAGAAGCGGCGCTCCATCGGGGCGCCGCTTTCGCTTTGCGTGTCGTCAGGGGCTTCAGGCCGCATTGCTGGCTTCGCCGGAATTTCCGCCTGCGTGAGCCTTCGCAGCCTCCCGCCGTTTGGCGGCATCGGCGTATTTCTGGGCAATCACGGCACATGCCATCAGCTGGATCTGATGAAACAGCATGAGCGGCAGCACGATGGCGCCGATACTCTGGCCGGCGAAGATGACGTTGGCCATCGGCACGCCGCTTGCCAGCGACTTCTTCGAGCCGCAGAAGGTGATGGTGATCTCGTCGGCTTTTCCGAAACCGAGAGCACGGCTGCCGAACATGGTGATGCAGATCACCATCGCAAGCAGCACCATGTTGGCGACGATCACCGTTGCGATATCGATCACCGAGAAGGTATGCCACAAACCCTCCACAACGGCCTCGCTGAAGGCCGAATAGACGACCATGAGGATCGAGCCGCGATCGACCGGCATCAAGATCTTCTTCTTCGAGCGAATCCAGTCGCCGATCCAGGGCTGCAGCAATTGGCCGGCAATGAAGGGGGCGAGCAGCTGCAGCATGATCTGCCATAGAACATCCCAGGAAAAGCCACCGCCCTGGCCGCCGACCGAAAACAGGATGCCGACGAGCAGCGGCGTCAGGAACATGCCGAAAATGTTCGAGGCCGACGCCGCGCAGATCGCCGCCGGCACATTGCCGCCGGCGATGGAGGTAAAGGCAATGGAGGATTGCACCGTCGAAGGCAGCACGCTGAGGAAGAGCAGGCCGGTGTAGAGCGACACGGGCAGGATGCTGTTCGGCACGATATGGCCCATGGCCAGCACCAGCAGCGGAAAGATGCCGAAGGTCGTCAGCAGGATAACGAGATGCAGCCGCCAATGCAGCATGCCGGCGATAACGACATCACGCGACAGGCGCGCGCCATGCAGGAAGAACAGCAGGCCGATGGCGAAGTTGGTGGCAATGCCGAAATAGTGAGCGCTTGTCCCCTGCACCGGAAAGAAGGATGCCGTCAGAACGGTGAGCACCAGCAGCATGGTGAAGGTGTCTGGAAGAAAGCGGCGCATCGTGCCTACCCCAATCGCATTTGCAAGTCTCGATAATTACTCCTTGCAGATAGACCTATTGTGATCCACGATGCAAGGAATAACAGTTATCGCGATACAGGATAAGCCATGCTCGATCTCACGCAGTTGCGCAGCTTCGTCGCCGTCGAGCAGATGGGCAGCTTCACGCTGGCGGCGGAGCGGCTGGGGCTGGGGCAATCAACGGTCAGTCAGCACATACAGCGGTTGGAAGCCGAATTGGGGCGAAAGCTTTTGGCGCGCGACACGCACCGGGTCGTCCTGACCGGCGATGGCGAGGCATTGCTGGGCCATGCGCGCCAGATGCTGTCGATCGAAGGGGAGGTGCGGCAGCTTTTTGCCGGCAACAGCCTGCGCGGCAATCTTCGGCTCGGCGTTTCCGAGGATTTCGTCACCAGCCAGCTCCCGGACGTTCTGGAGGAATTCGTCCGCTCGCATCCATCGGTCGATCTCGAGCTGACGGTCGCGCTCAGCGGCGTGCTTTATGAGATGCAGGATAATGGCGATCTCGATCTCGTGCTTGCTAAGCGCCGGCTCGGCGACGTAAGAGGCAAACTCGTCTACCGTGAGCCGCTGGTCTGGTTGGCACGCGATCCGGACCGCATCCGCAAGCTTGCGACGCCGCTGCCGCTGATCGCTTTTCCCACCCCGAGCGTTACGCGCGCGGTTGCTCTGGAAGCGCTGCGCCGTCAGCAGATGCCATGGCGGATCGTCTGCACCTGCGGCAGCCTCAGTGGTTTGACGGCGGCGGCGCGCGCTGGCATGGGCGTTCTCGTGCAGCCGAAGAGCATGGCGCCTGCCGGCTTGCTGGAGACCGCGCCGGGCTGGCTGCCGACGCTGGAGGATGTGGAATTCGTGCTCGTGCCGCGCAAGGGCGCGGACCAACTTCTGGTTAATGCGCTCTCGGACGATATTCTGGCGAAGGTCAGGAGACCGCGTTCAGGCTGACGGCAGAAGAATTTATAAAGTATCGCTAAAAGCCGTTTCCGATCAGCGTCCGATCACGACGATTTATCGAACTCCGCAATGATCGCTCATCGCAATCAAAATTGACCTCTTGCCCCCATTATGAGCGCCGTCCAGCTCTGAAGCTGGCTCCGGCGCTTTTTTTCATGCGGGGTCAGGCCAAGCAGGCAAGGAAATTTGCCACATGGGCTTCGGTCGTGGCAAAGCTGGTCACAAGGCGGATCAGCGTCTCATCGCTGCCGACCAGACCCGGCTGCGATTCCGGGATCGGCCATTCGTAGAACTTCGCTCCCTTGTCCTCGGCAGTCTTGGCGGAGGATTTCGGGACGATCGCGAAAACCTCGTTGGAGGTAGTCGGCCATGCAAGGCGGGCGCCATGGGTCTTCTCCAGGCCGGAGCGCAGGCGATCGGCCATGCCGTTGGAGTGGCGGGCAAGATCGAGCCAGAGGCCATCCTGGAAATAGCCGTCAAACTGGGAGGCTATGAAGCGCGACTTGGAGAAAAGCTGGGCGGCGCGCTTGCGGATGAAGTGCATCTCCTTTGCCTTCCCGGGATCGAAGAAGACGATCGCCTCGGCGCACCAGCAGCCGTTCTTGGTGCCGCCGAAAGAGAGGATATCGACGCCGCGCTTCCACGTCATCTCGGCCGGCGTGGTGCCGAGCGCGACCAGGGCGTTGGCGAACCGCGCGCCATCCATGTGCAGCGGCAGGCCGTTCGCCTTGGCGACGGCGGCGATGGCGTCGATCTCATCCAGCGAATAGACCGTGCCGATTTCCGTCGCCTGGGTAATCGTTACCGCAGCGGCGCGGCCATGATGCACGGCGTCCTGCGGGAAGCGACCGATCTTGGCGGCAAGCGCTCCAGGATCGATCTTGCCGGCCGCGCCGCTGACGGTTGCCAGCCGTGCGCTGCTGAAGAAATCCGGCGAACCGCATTCGTCCTCGGCCACATGTGCCTCGCTATGGCAGAAGGTGATACCTCCCGGCTTCTGGACGCTGGCGAGCGACAATGAATTGGCGGCAGAACCGGTCGCAACGAAGAAGATGGCAACGTCGCGCTCGAAGATCTCCGAAAACTTCGTCTCCACCTTCCGATCCAGCTCGCTCAAGCCATAGGCGGTCGCAAAACCTTCCGACTCTGCGAGAAGACGTTCGGCGATCTTGGAGTGGGCGCCGGCCCAATTGTCGGAGGCAAAAAACATGGAAAGTGCACCAATTGTAGAGAGTGAATTGCAGCTGAGATAAATAGGGTCGGCGAGACATTACGCCAATGCAAAAACCTATCAAGCGCACGAGCTTGAAGAATGCATCACAGAAATTGATCTACGCAATCAACAAATAAAATGATGCGCCGCAGCGAAACTTTATTGCTTGATTTATGCAGCAAAGGCAATCTTCCGTCTTTCATCGACGAATTTTTGCCGTTTTGCTCTTGCGAAGGCGGAAGCTTTCTGGCATAGAGCTGATGAATTAGGACAGGGTTGCTGTCCTATTTTGGCCGCCGAGGCCGAAGATGCGCTGGAGGGTCCTGACGATGTCGGGATTTCGAGCTATAGTTACCGGGAGCATGCCTTCAAGCCTTTCAGGCGGCGGGCAGTGCGGCGGTGGAATAGCAAGGCGCGGAACGCTGACGACGGGCTCCACTCAAGGGGTCATGGTTCGCGGCCGGATCTTCACAATGCAACAGAGCTGTCGCGCGTCGGCCCCGGAAACGGACCGCGCGGGACGAAGGAGCGCCCGCGACGCGGGCCTTACCGGAGGGAAGACGATGACCAACAGGACGACGTTTACGAGTTTTGACCAGACCGCTGCAGTGAATGCTGCCGCTACGGCCAAAACGTCGAAACGCGCCAATCGTCCCGGCCTCCCCCCGAAGCAGGGCCTCTACGATCCTCGCAACGAGCATGATGCCTGCGGCGTCGGCTTCGTCGCGCATATGAAGGGTCAGAAGTCGCACCAGATCGTGCGCGACGGTCTGTTCATCCTTGAAAACCTGACGCATCGCGGCGCCGTCGGCGCCGATCCGCTGATGGGCGACGGCGCCGGCATTCTCGTGCAGATTCCCGACCGTTTCTTCCGCGAGGAGATGGCCAAGCAGGACATCATCCTGCCGAAGGCGGGCGAATATGGCGTAGGCCATTTCTTCCTGCCGCGCGACGAGGCGCTGATCGAACATTTCAAGACCGCCATCACGCAGGTCGTTGCCGAAGAAGGTCAGGTGCTGCTCGGCTTCCGCGACGTGCCGGTCGACAACTCCTCGCTGTCGAAGGCGCCGGATATTGCCGCCACCGAGCCGCACCATGTGCAGGTGTTTATCGGCGCCGGCCGCGATGCCGGCACGAACGAGGAGTTCGAGCGCCGCCTCTTCACCCTTCGCAAGGTGATCTCCAACCGTATCTATGCGGAATATGAGGGCGAGGAGAGCAGCTTCTACCCCGTGTCGCTGTCGAGCTCGACCATCGTCTACAAGGGCATGTTCCTCGCCTATCAGGTCGGCGCCTATTACAAGGACCTGGCCGACCCGCGTTTCGAGACGGCGGTTGCGCTCGTGCACCAGCGTTTCTCGACCAACACATTCCCGTCGTGGAAGCTCGCGCATCCCTACCGCATGGTTGCGCATAACGGCGAAATCAACACGCTGCGTGGCAACGTGAACTGGATGGCTGCCCGACAGGCATCGGTATCCTCGCCGCTGTTCGGCGACGATATCTCCAAGCTCTGGCCGATCTCCTATGAGGGACAGTCGGACACGGCCTGTTTCGACAACGCGCTCGAATTCCTCGTGCGCGGCGGATACTCGCTGGCGCATGCCATGATGATGCTCATTCCCGAGGCATGGGCCGGCAACCAGCTGATGGCGCCGGAACGCAAGGCATTCTACGAGTATCACGCCGCTCTGATGGAGCCATGGGACGGCCCAGCCGCCGTCGCCTTCACCGATGGCAAGCAGATCGGCGCGACGCTCGACCGCAACGGCCTGCGTCCGGCCCGCTATCTCGTCACTAGCGACGACCGCATCATCATGGCTTCCGAAGCCGGCGTTCTGCCTGTCGAGGAAGAGAAGATCATCCAGAAGTGGCGCCTGCAGCCGGGCAAGATGCTGCTGATCGACATGGAAAAGGGGCGCATCATCTCGGATGACGAGGTGAAGTCGGAACTATCAGGCAAGCATCCCTATCGCAGCTGGCTGAACCGCACCCAGCTGATCCTGGAGGATCTGAAGCCGGTTGAGCCGCGGGCGCTGCGCCGCGACGTGTCTCTTCTCGACCGCCAGCAGGCTTTCGGCTACACGGCGGAAGACACCAAGCTCCTGATGTCGCCGATGGCGACGACGGGGCAGGAAGCCGTCGGTTCCATGGGCACGGATACCCCGATCTCGGCCATGTCCGACAAGCCGAAGCTGCTCTATACCTACTTCAAGCAGAACTTCGCGCAGGTGACGAACCCGCCGATCGATCCGATCCGCGAAGAGCTGGTCATGAGCCTCGTGTCGTTCATCGGCCCGCGCCCGAACCTGCTCGACCATACCGGCATGGCCAACGCCAAGCGCCTGGAAGTGCGCCAGCCGATCCTGACCAACGGCGATCTCGAAAAGATCCGCTCGATCGGTCATACGGAAGATCGCTTCGACACGAAGACGCTCGACTTCACCTATGATGTCGAACGCGGCGCCGAAGGCATGCCCGAGATGCTCGATCGTCTGTGCGAGCGGGCGGAAGCGGCCGTTCGCGGCGGCTACAACATCATCGTGCTCTCAGACCGCCAGATCGGACCGGACCGCATCGCGATCCCGGCGCTGCTGGCGACGGCCGCCGTGCACCATCACCTGATCCGCAAGGGCCTGCGCACCTCGGTCGGTATCGTCGTCGAAACCGGCGAGCCGCGCGAAGTGCATCACTTCTGCCTGCTGGCCGGCTACGGCGCGGAAGCGATCAACCCCTATCTCGCCTTCGACACGCTGCTCGACATGCATCAGCGCGGCGAATTCCCGAAGGAAGTGGATGCGACCGAAGTCGTCTACCGTTACATCAAGGCAGTCGGCAAAGGCATCCTCAAGGTCATGTCGAAGATGGGCATCTCGACCTATCAGTCCTATTGCGGCGCGCAGATCTTCGATGCCGTGGGCCTGCAGCAGGAGCTGGTCGATCAGTACTTCTTCGGCACCGCGACGATGATCGAGGGCATCGGCCTCGAGACGATCGCCGAGGAAACCGTTTCCCGTCACAAGGCTGCTTTCGGCCGCGATCCGCTGCTGGCAAGCACGCTCGACATCGGCGGCGAATATGCCTACCGCATGCGCGGCGAAAGCCATGCCTGGACGCCGGATGCCGTGGCAGCGCTGCAGCATGCCGTGCGAGGGAATGCCGAGGACCGCTACCGCGAGTTCTCCGAAATGGTCAACGAATCGGCGCTGCGGATGAACACCATCCGCGGCCTCTTCAAGATCAAGGGTGCGGAAGCGCTCGGCCGCAAGCCGATCTCGATCGACGAGGTCGAGCCGGCCGCCGATATCGTCAAGCGCTTCTCGACGGGCGCCATGTCCTTCGGCTCCATCAGCCGCGAGGCACATACGACGCTGGCGATCGCCATGAACCGCATCGGCGGCAAGTCGAACACCGGCGAAGGCGGCGAGGAAGCCGACCGCTACATGCCGCTCTTCGACGGCTCGCCGAACCCGGAACGTTCCGCCATCAAACAGATCGCGTCTGGCCGCTTCGGCGTGACGACGGAATATCTGGTCAATGCCGACGTGCTGCAGATCAAGGTGGCGCAGGGCGCCAAGCCCGGCGAAGGCGGCCAATTGCCCGGCCACAAGGTCGATGCGACGGTTGCCAAGACCCGGCATTCGACGCCGGGCGTCGGCCTGATTTCGCCGCCGCCACACCATGACATCTATTCGATCGAAGATCTGGCGCAGCTGATCTACGATCTGAAGAACGTCAACCCGACTTCGGATGTGTCGGTCAAGCTCGTCTCGGAAGTCGGCGTCGGCACGGTTGCCGCCGGCGTCGCCAAGGCGCGCGCCGATCACATCACCGTCTCGGGCTATGATGGCGGCACCGGCGCCTCGCCGCTGACTTCGCTGAAGCACGCCGGTTCGCCCTGGGAAATCGGCCTTGCCGAAACCCAGCAGACGCTGGTGCTGAACGGGCTGCGCTCGCGCATCGCCCTGCAGGTGGATGGCGGTCTGAAGACCGGCCGCGACGTCATCATCGGCGCGCTGCTCGGTGCCGACGAATTCGGCTTCGCCACCGCGCCGCTGATTGCGGCCGGCTGCATCATGATGCGCAAGTGCCACCTCAACACCTGTCCGGTTGGTGTCGCCACCCAGGACCCGGTTTTGCGCAAGCGCTTCAAGGGCGCGCCGGAGCATGTCATCAACTACTTCTTCTTCGTGGCCGAAGAAGTGCGCGAAATCCTCGCCTCGCTTGGCGTTGCCAAGCTGGACGATATCATCGGCGCTTCCGAGCTTCTCGAGAAGGATGAGATGCTGGCCCACTGGAAGGCGAAGGGGCTCGACTTCAGCCGTATCTTCCACAAGGTCGATGCGCCGAAGGAAGAGACCTATTGGACGACGGTACAGAAGCACCCGATCGACGACATTCTCGACCGCAAGCTGATCGAGAAGGCGGAGCCGGCGCTCTCTTCGAAGACGCCTGTCGCCTTCGAAGTCGACATCAAGAACGTCGACCGTTCGGCCGGCGCCATGCTGTCCGGCGCGGTCGCCAAGCGCTACGGCCATCGCGGCCTGAAGGACGACACGATCAACGTCACCCTGAAGGGAACGGCCGGCCAGTCTTTCGGCGCATTCCTCGCACGCGGTGTTACCTTCAACCTCGTCGGCGATGGCAACGACTATGTCGGCAAGGGCCTTTCGGGCGGCCGCATCATCATCCGTCCGCCGGAGAATTCGAAGATCGTCGCTGAGCACTCGATCATCGTCGGCAATACCGTGCTTTACGGCGCAACCGAGGGCGAGTGCTACTTCCGCGGGGTCGCGGGCGAGCGCTTTGCGGTCAGAAACTCCGGCGCCATCGCCGTCGTCGAAGGCGTGGGCGACCACGGCTGCGAATACATGACCGGCGGCGTCGTCGTCGTGCTCGGCGAAACCGGGCGCAACTTCGCGGCCGGCATGTCGGGCGGCGTGGCCTATGTTCTCGATGAGAAGGGCGATTTCGCCCGTCGCTGCAACATGGCGATGGTCGAACTGGAACCGGTTCCCGAAGAGGACGAACTGCTGGAGAAGCTGCATCATCACGGCGGCGATATCATGCACAAGGGACGTGTCGACGTCTCCGACGACATGACGCGCCATGATGAAGAGCGTCTCTTCCAGCTGATTTCGAACCACGTCCACTATACGGGCTCGACACGGGCCAAGGAGATCCTCGATCGCTGGGCCGACTACCGCCCGAAATTCCGCAAGGTCATGCCGGTCGAGTACCGCCGTGCCCTTGAGGAAATGGAGCGCAGTCGGATGAACGTGGCGGCGGAGTAATCCGCCCCGGTTCTGAAGCCAGCCGAGGGTTTCGCCTCGCATTGCGATCGCTGCCATGGCGATCGCGACTGTCGAACAGCGGAATCGGATTTGAATTAAAGTGCCGGCAGGGAAACCGAGATGACCCTCAGGCACGGGAGCCGCGAGCTCCTCTTTTTGAGTGAGGAAACGAAAGCATGGGCAAGGTAACAGGCTTCTTGGAAATCGACCGGCAGGTGGCGAAGTATCAGCCGGCGTCGGATCGCATCCGGCATTTCCGCGAATTCACGATCCCCATGTCGGACCAGGAAGTGCAGAAACAGGCAGCCCGCTGCATGGACTGCGGCATTCCCTATTGCCACGGCCCGACCGGCTGCCCGGTGCACAACCAGATTCCCGATTGGAACGACCTCGTCTACAACAACAATTGGGAACAGGCGATCCACAACCTGCATTCGACCAACAACTTCCCGGAATTCACCGGCCGCGTCTGCCCCGCACCTTGCGAGGAAGCCTGCACGCTGAACCTGGAAGACGCACCGGTCGCCATCAAGACCGTGGAGCAGGCGATTGCCGATAAGGCCTATGAGCTCGGCTTCATCCGGCCGCAGCCGGCAACCGTGCATACGGGCAAGAAGGTCGCGATCATCGGCTCCGGCCCTGCCGGCATGGCAGCCGCCCAGCAGCTCGGCCGCGCCGGTCACGACGTTCATCTCTATGAGCGCGAAAGCAAGCCGGGCGGCTTGCTGCGCTATGGAATCCCGGATTTCAAGATGGAGAAGAACTTCATCGATCGCCGCGTCGAGCAGATGAAGGGCGAAGGCGTCACCTTCCATTGCGGCGTCAATGTCGGCATCGACGTCAAGATGGAGCAGCTCCTGGCCGATTATGATGCCGTGCTCTATTGCGGCGGCTCGGAAACTCCGCGCGAAGCGGGCATCCCCGGCGCGACGCTGGCCGGTGTTCATGACGCCATGCCCTATCTCGTGCAGCAGAACCGCCGTGTCGGCCGCGAAAACATCGACAGCGTCGGCTGGCCTGCCGATCCGATCCTCGCCGGCGGCAAGCATGTCGTCGTCGTCGGCGGTGGCGATACGGCCTCCGATTGCGTCGGCACGGCATTCCGCCAGGGCGCGGTGAAGGTGACCCAGCTCGACATTCGTCCGCAGCCGCCGGAAAAGGAAGATAAGCTCGCCGTTTGGCCCTTCTGGGCGACGAAGATGCGCACCTCTTCCTCGCAGGCCGAAGGTGCGGTTCGCGAATTCCAGGTCGCAACGCTCGAATTCATCGGCGAAGACGGCGTGCTGACCGGCGTGAAGTGCTGCGAAGTGGATGAGCGCCGCAAGCCGATCGCCGGCACGGAATTCGTCATCCGCGCCGACCTCGCCTTCATCGCCATCGGCTTCCGCGGCCCGTTCACCGACAGCGTGCTCAAGGAACTCGACGGCAAGCTGACTGTGAATACCGACCGCCGCGGTTCGACCAACGTCGTTGCCAACGACAAGGATTACAAGACCTCGGTCGACAAGCTCTGGACCGCCGGCGACGTTCGCCGCGGCCAGTCGCTGGTGGTCTGGGCGATCCGCGAGGGCCGCCAGGCCGCCCGCGCTATCGATGAGGCTCTGATGGGGTCGACGGTTCTGCCGAACTGAGCTTTACCGCTGTTTTCCTGCAATGATCGAAGGCCGGGCTCGCGATGAACCCGGCCTTTGTCGTTATCGGCTTGCGGCGATGTTCCAGTTGTAGACACAGCGGTCGAGGCCGATGGCGATTTCGAGCACTGCGACATCGTGGTCTATGGCCGGGCCTTTCTTCGGCTGGCTGCGATAGCGTTGCGGGAAGTCCGTGCGTCTCGAAATCGAGCAGACTTCCATCCATTTGTCGCCGTTGTCGACTTCGATATCCATGGTGACCTCGGAATAGGCCGGAAGGCGATCGGACGGCACGATCCGGGTCGGCAGATAAATGACTGAGGCGATCATTCGGCGAACCGGTTCCAGTGAGGCGGCATGGTAATCATTGCCGCTGTCGGCGGTGAACGCGCATTGGAATTCGAGCTGCCAGAATTCCTTGAGCCGCACATGCTTGCTCGGTTGGTCCTGCTCACGTCGATAGGACTTCCCGGCCTGCCAGACGCATAGCGGCAGCCGCGTTCTTGAATGATTTCCGAGCAAGTGCTGCATGTAGATATAGGTTGACGGTGTGGTTTCCGGCCGCAGCACCAGTTCGGCATCGGTCTTGGAGACCTGTTCCTGGACCCATATGTCCGCGTTGGAATATGCGTCGGAGACGAGGTTTCGCGGCATCAGGGCCGGAGCTTCGACCCTTCGGATATTCCATGCCTGGTTTTCGGATCGCAGAAAGCCGGCAACTTCATCGGAAAAGAAGCGAACGAAATCGTCGCGCAGCTTGATGTCTCGCTCTTCCCAGTGAACCAGCGAATTGACGTTATAGATATTGAGCACGCGCCATTCTCCATGGGCAGCGTTGATGTCTTGAGGTGGGGCTTTACGTCCAGCCGCCGCCGGACGCATCAACGCCTCCGACCGTCACGACTGGACGCGGAGACCTCGGCCGGAGAAAGCGCGCAAAACCGCAGCCTGCGGGCAGGTGCGGTAACGATCGATCTGATCTGCGCTGTCGATGCTCATGCAGTTCTTCTATTGGCGGGTCGCGACATTGTCAAACCGCATCCGCGACACCTATCGCGCCACCGATCCCGGCAAACGATAGTCGTCCACGCGCCCTGCCGGCGCCGGGTCCATCAGGCCCTTCTCGACCAGAAGATCGCGGGGCGATGGTGCCGTTGCCGCCGGGGCTGGTGCGCCGCCCAGAAGCTGCGAGCCGCCATCGAGATCCGGGTCCGAAAGGCTGATCGGCTGGGTACGCGTAATCTTTTCCGATTCCGCGCCGGGAAGATTGGCCTGTTGTGCAGGTAACGGATTGTTCGTGTCGAGGCGGGTGATGTCGGGACTTGCCTGATCGCCCAATATCCGGCGTGCGGACTTTTCGAGATAGAAGGCGAGTTTGCGCTTGCCTGCGGCCGTCAAGTTGACACCATCAGCCGTTCTCAACCGCACCTGCTGGCCGTTGATATCGGAGCCGGTCACGATGAATTGGCCGCTCTGATCGGCAAAGCCGTCCCAGATGTCTATGAACTCTCCACCGACGCTTGTCGTCTGGCTTTGAAAGATCTGGTTGAGCTTGACTGCGCTGGCCGTCAGCTGGTCCGAGCCGAAGGAAGGCAGTCCCACCCAAAGCAGCGGGATGTGGCGGCTCGTTACCAGCTTGGCGAATTGCTGCACGCGCTCCTCGTAGGCGAGAAACCACGGATCGGTGCCGTATTTCTCGTTGAGCCCGTCGCCGATCATCTGCTGGCGGTCGTTGGCGCCGAGCATGACGACGACCATGGCCGGTTTCAGCTGGTCGATCATCCCGGGCAATTGCTGCGGCCAGTTGTAGTAGTCCTGACGAACAAGGCCGGATGCGACGTTGCCGCGCCCCTGGACGACGACGCCGGGGGAGGTGGAGAAAGCGTCCGACAGCCCGGTGGCCAGTCCGCTTGCCAGGAAGTCGCCGACAACGAGGATGGTTTTGGCGTCGGGAAGCTTTTCAGCCGGCGGCGGCGTTTCCGGCTGCGCGACCGGCTGGCGTGGCGGCGGCGTCGGCCGCTTTCGTGGTTGTATCTTGCGTCTTGGCGGTGGCTGCTCCATGGGCTGATCGGGGTAATCGGGCTCGCGGGTGCCGAAGAGCATGTCGAACAGATTTCTGCGCGGGCGTTCCTGCGCCTCAGCCATGTCCGACAGGCAGCCGAGTGCGATGACGGCGGAGAGTAACGCCGTTAGAACAATTCTCACGGTTGCCATGGTCGCGCGGGCAGGTCGTCTTATCATAGCTTCTTTTCCGCTCACGATCCAGGCCGCATGGCGACGATTTCACCGTCCGGCGCCCCGAATTCGCTTGAGGCGGCTTACTTGCGCAAGGCCTTCAGCAGGTTCATCGACGGTTCGCCATCCGCATCCAGACCCATGCGCTCCTGAACGGCTGATATCGCAGCCTTGGAGCCCGATCCGAAATTGCCGTCAACCACGCCGTCATAATAGCCGAGCTGCTTCAGGCGCGTCTGCAACTCGAACTTCTGCTTGACGTCGAGCGTACCGCTCGGGCGTGGCCAGGATTGCTGCATGCCGCCATAGCCGGCGATCTGGTCTGCGAGCAGTCCAACGGCGAGAGCATAGCTGTCGGAGGCGTTGTAGCGCTTGACGGTGAAGAAGTTGCCGGTCATCAGGAAGCCGGGGCCGTTCGGGCCACCAGGCATCTTCAGTTGCGCGCGGTCCGAAGTCTGCCGGAAGGCCTTGCCATTGGGGCGCACGAAGCCGAGGGCTGCCCACTGGGCAACGGTGTGCGTCTTGCCTGCCTGAGCGCTGCCGCCCGGCGGTACGACGACTTCATAGCCCCAGGTGCGGCCAGTTTCCCAGCCGTTCTTGGCGAGGAGATTGGCCGTCGTCGCCAACGCATCGGGAATGGAGTTCCAGATATCGGGATGGCCGCTGCCGTCGGCATCGACGGCATAGAGCAGGTAGCTGGTCGGAATGAACTGCGTATGACCCATGGCGCCGGCCCAGGAACCGTTCAGCTCGTTGCGCGAAATGTCGCCCTTCTGCAGGATCTTCAGCGCGGCGATGAGCTGCTTCTTGGCATAGCCCGCCCGCTTGGGATCGGCATAGGCGAGCGTCGCGAGCGCGCGAGGCACATAGTGCAGCCGATCGTTCTTGGCGAGAACGGCGCCGTAATTCGACTCCATCGACCAGATCGCCAGCATGATGTTCCGATCGACGCCGAAGCGCTGTTCGAGCACGCGCAGTGTGGAGGCATATTTGACCGCCATCTTCCGGCCAATATCGACAGTATAGGGATTGACACGGGAGTCGAGGTAATCCCAGATTTGGGACTTGAATTCCGGTTGGTACTGCGCCTTTTCGAGGACCGTGGGGTCGGGGTCCGTCACGCCGGCAAATGCATTGCGATAGGTCGACTGCGTGATGCCGCTCTTTGCGGCGGTCGCGTAAAAGCCCGCGATCCATTTCTGGAACCCAGGGTCTGCATTGGCGTTGACGGGAAGGAATCCCGCCAAGGCGCCGAGCGCGAGCGCCAAAGCGAGACCACGAAGGGAGTGTTTACGGATTACGGTCATCTACAGCCTTGTCCATCAATCGTTGGATTTCGGTGCGGCGATGCGCATGGCATCGGCCCAAGCGTGACACTAAAGGAACGAAGTCAACAAATTCTTTACCATGGAAGTCGGGGTCAGTCATTATTTGCAAAACGGTAGCAAATTTAATCTACTGACTTCTAGAAGGCTTGGCGCCAAGCATTTTAATGCCCAGGAGGTATGAGTGGGACAGCATAAGAAGGTTCGTAAGGCAGTATTTCCGGTCGCCGGACTAGGGACGCGGTTCTTGCCGGCGACCAAGGCGGTGCCGAAGGAGATGCTGACCGTCGTGGACAAGCCGGTTATCCAGTATGTCGTCGACGAGGCGATGGAAGCCGGTATCGAGCATTTCGTGTTCGTCACGGGCCGCAGCAAGCACGTCATCGAAGACTATTTCGATATTCAGTTCGAACTCGAGCAGACGCTGCGCCAGCGCAACAAGAATGCCGAACTTTCGCTGCTGAACGGTCTGCTGCCGAAGGCAGGCACGGCGAGCTTCACACGCCAGCAGGAGCCGCTCGGCCTCGGCCATGCCGTCTGGTGCGCCCGCGAGATCGTTGGCGACGAGCCCTTCGCTCTGCTTTTGCCCGATATGGTCATGCGCGCCGAAAAGGGCTGCATGAAGGGCATGATCGAACTTTACGAGCACAGCGGCGGCAACGTCATCGCCGTCGAAGAATGTGCGCCCGATCAGACCCATAAATACGGTATCGTCGGCGTCGGTGAGACGATCGGCAACGGTTTCCGCATCACGGAAATGGTCGAAAAGCCGGCCAAGGGTACGGCTCCGTCCAATTTCTTCATCAACGGCCGCTATATCCTGCAGCCGGAAATCTTCCGCATCCTGGAAAGCCAGGAGCGCGGTGCCGGCAACGAGATCCAGCTGACGGACGGCATGCTGAAGCTGGCGCAGACGCAGGACTTCGCCGGGTACCATTTCCAGGGGCAGACCTTCGACTGCGGCGCGAAGGATGGCTTCATTCTCGCCAACGTCGCCTTCTCGCTGGCGCGTGCGGATATCCGTCCGACCATCGAAAATGAGCTGAAGGCGCTGATCGCCGCTTTGAAATAAGCTGCCGGCCCTTTCGGAAAAAATGTCGAGGCCTGGCCCATGCCGGGCCTCGTTTCGTTTGGGAGGAAAGGCCGGCTTGAATGAATAGCCGCGCCGCGTCGACGACGTTACCGTCCAGCGGTCAGCGCTTCACCGTCAGACCCACGCCGGCCTGGAGCTGGCGGGTATCGTCGCCTGTCTTTCTGGTTGTCAGCTGATAGCCGACATTGCCCGTCAGATCGAGGTAGCGGTTGATCCCCCAGGTCAGGCCGAGAGCCGTGTCATATTCGGTCTCGTCGGAGCCACTGCCGTTCGAAGGATAGTCACGCCAGATCGTTCCGCCCGTCAGCTTCGCGGTGAGGTCGTCGCGCAGCCGATGGCTGACGGTGCTGGTGAGCTGGTAAGCGGTGTAGCCGCTGAGACCGGCCGTGGTGGAAGGCTGCACCGTGGTCGAAAGACCGACGCTGATATCGGTACCCCGCTGCGGCGACCAGGCGAGATTGCCATCGATCGTCGGCGAATCGACCGAGGCCAGGCGCGAATCGTCGAACTGCGTGTGCTGGTAGCCGAAGCCGAGTTCGCCCTTGAATTTTTCGCCAAGGTCGAATTCGACGCCGCCCCTGCCGCCATAGCTCTGGTTTGAGCGGGCATAGCCATTGCTGTCGCGCGTCTGATCATAGACCGCGCGGCCGAGATCGACTTCCACGAAGGGGATGATGACTGGCGAGAGCTCGTAGCCGATGCGTCCGCGCCAGGTGCCGGCCGTCTGGTCGCGGTCGCTGAGCGTGACCGTCGTGCCATCCGACAGCACGGCATCGGAATAGACGGTGCGCGTCAATGCCACGGCCGTCGTGCCGCGCAGGACACCGAAGTCGCGTTCCAGCGAGAGCCCGGTGGTGAACTGGTTGACGGCTGACTGTTTCGTGGCGCCGGCAATCGCGTTCGGATCGCTCGTGTCTTCGCGGTAGAATTGATAGCCGGCAGTAATATGCGCCGTCGTGCTGGCGGGAAGATCCAGGCGCAGGTCGGCATTGAGGCTGACGGTCGGCTTTTCCTCGCCCGTGCCGCTGACGTTCCTTTGCCAGACGCCTTCGCCGGTGATGGTCAGCCCATGCCGGTCCCAATCCGATGTCAGGGTGCTGCGGAGATCCGTCTGCAGGAATGTGCGGTTGTTGTCGATGGAACCTGTCCGATCCCGCTCGGTATTGATCGATTGATTGATCGAGGGGCGCAGGGTGAAGGTGCCGAGCGGTATTCCCTGCGCATCCGCACGATCAGGGTGCTGACGCGTTCTCAGTCCGTCGATGCTCGGCTCGGCGGTGTTGACGCGGCGCAGATCGTTGTCGAGGGTGGAACCTGTCGTTGTTGGATCGACGTTGCCGAGGCGGAGGCGCATGTTCGGCGGCGCATCCCCAGTGGATGCCGGCTGATTTGTCGGTACGGCTGCCTGTGCATCGTTCGAGGGCGCAGCCGCCGGGTCCGTCGGGGATGCCGGGACAGCGGAAGTATCGTCGAGATTCTGGTTGGCTGTGAGCGATTGCGCATCGGCGGACATCGGCGCGGCGAACGCTATGCCCCAGCCGAGCGCGGCGCAGGTCGCCCATGCCGTCAGCCGGAGGGCGCTTTGGCCCGCCTTGTTCTTGCCGATGTTCATTTATTTATGACTGACCCTGCTGGAAATGATTTAAATTCTTACTCAAGTGTAAAGCTGCGTGGTTAACGCTTGGTTGCCAAAGCGCGGTAACATGCAAGGACCGAGCAAGATTATCGGGACGGCAGCGCAGGTCGTTACGGTCGCGATGGGCCGATCTTTGGTGGACAGATTTGCGGAAAAGCGTTAGGCCTCCCTCATGAATAAGAGAGCTGTGAAATTCATCGAGAACGGTGCGATCGAGTCCGCGATGCGAACGATTGAGACCGAAAGAAGGGGCATGGAGGCGCTGGAACGGGCGCTGAGCGACGGCCTGGCCGCGCCTTTCAGCCGCGCGGTGGAGATTGTCGGCAACATCAGCGGCCGTGTGGTCATCACCGGCGTCGGCAAGAGCGGCCATATCGGCAACAAGCTCGCCGCAAGTCTGGCTTCCACGGGCACGCCGGCTTTCTTCGTCCATCCCGTCGAAGCCAATCACGGCGATCTCGGCATGATCACGCAGGACGATGTCATCATTGCTATGTCCTGGGGCGGCGAGAGCGCCGAACTGCGCGGCATTATCAGCTATTCCCGCCGCTTCTCGATCCCTATGATCGCGATTACGGCCGGCGAGACTTCCACGCTCGCGCGCGAGTCGGATGTTGTGCTGCTGCTGCCCAAGGAGCAGGAGGCCTGTCCGCACGGGCTCGCACCGACGACATCGACGCTGCTGCAGCTTGCCATCGGCGACGCGCTGACCGTGGCCCTGCTTGAGGCGCGCGGCTTCACGGCCGAGGATTTCCGCACATTCCATCCGGGCGGCAAGCTGGGGGCCAGCCTTTCGCATGTTGCCGATATCATGCACAAGGGCGACCGCGTGCCGCTGGTCAAGCTTGGAACCGGCATGCCGGAAGCGGCGATGACGCTATCGAAAATGCGCTTCGGCTGCGTCGGCGTGATCGATGACGACGGCTGCCTGTGCGGCATCGTTACGGATGGCGATATTGCACGCAATCTCGGCGCCAGCCTGGCGGAGAAGCTGGTGGACGAAGTGATGACCCGCAATCCGAAGACAGTGAAGGAAACGACGCTGGCGACGAGCGCCATGGCCGTACTCAACCGCCACAATATTTCGGCGCTGATCGTTGTCGACAACGAGCGGCGTCCGATCGGTCTCGTGCACTTCCATGATCTGCTGCGGATCGGCGTCGCCTGATCAGACGGGCTCGACCGTGAGTTCGCGGCCGCTGCTGGCAACGACCTTGACGCGCGTGCCGACCGGCAGGTCAGGCCCGTTGACGGTCCAATAGGTATCGTTCAGGCGAATGCGTCCCCGGCCTTCGGTGATCGGCTGGTCGAGCGTTGCCGTGCGTCCGACGAGGCTGGCGCTGCGCTGGTTCAGAAAGGGCTCGTCGGTGGCCTGATCGTTGTTATAAAGATAACGGCGGCCGAGCAGGGTGACGATCACGGCCGTGGCTGCGAAGACAAGCCCCTGCACCTGCCAGATCCAGAAGGCGTTCTCCCAGAAGAGCAGCGACAAGGCGCCGACGATGACGCCGGCGAGCCCGATCCATACCAGGAAGAAGCCCGGCAGGACCAGTTCCGCGGCAAGCAGCACCAGACCCGCAAGCCACCAGCTCCAGGGGCCGAGTTCGACGATGAGATTGTCGAACATCTCAGGTCTCCTTCGACGTCAGCGGATTGACCGACGGCGTGGTGCGAGCGGGGCCGGAGCGCGGACGGGGAGGCTGCGGTGCGCCGTCGCCGTTGTCACCGAAGACTTCGCGGGCAATGGCACCGATGCCGCCGAGCGAGCCGATGATGGAGCTGGCTTCCACCGGCATGAGTACGATCTTCGAATTGCCGGCCGAGCCGATCGCGGTCAGGGCCTCGGTGTATTTTTGTGCGATGAAATAGTTGATCGCCTGCACGTTGCCCTCGGCGATCGCCTCGGACACCACGCGGGTCGCTTTCGCCTCCGCTTCGGCCAGGCGTTCGCGGGCCTCGGCATTGCGGAAGGCGGCTTCGCGCTGGCCTTCGGCCTGCAAAACGGCAGCCTGCTTGGCGCCTTCCGCGCGCAGGATCTGGGCGTTGCGCAGGCCTTCGGCCTCCAGCACCTGAGCGCGCTTTTCACGCTCGGCCTTCATCTGCCGGCCCATGGCGTCCACCAGGTCCTTCGGCGGCTGGATATCCTTGATCTCGACGCGCGTCACCTTGATTCCCCAAGGCTCGGCGGCCTCGTCGACGACGCGCAGCAGGCGTTCGTTGATGACGTCGCGGTTGGACAGCAACTCGTCGAGGTCCATCGAGCCCATCACGGAGCGGATGTTGGTCTTGGTGAGGTTAAGGATCGCGGTTTCGAGATTGGTGATCTGGTAAGCCGCCTGAGCGGCGTTCAGCACCTGGAAGAAGGCCACCGCATCGGCGGAGATGCTGGCGTTGTCCTTGGTGATGACCTCTTGCGTCGGCACGGCGAGAACCTGCTCCATCACGTTCATGCGTGCGCCGATCGTTTCGATGAAGGGCACGATCAGATTGAGCCCCGGTTCCAGCGTGCGGATATAGCGGCCGAAACGCTGGACCGTGTACCGATAGCCCTGCGGAACGGTCTTGATGCCGGCAAACAGCACCAGGATGACCAAGACCACCAGGGCAATCACGACAATGCTGAAACCACCCACTACCATCGAATTCCTCCATGGATGCGCCCGCTTCCGGCAGGCTCGCATCGCGCAAATTGCTGCCGCCCGGCCTTCCCGTACCCGGTCGAACCCATGAAGCCGCAGCTCAATCAGATGTGGTGGGTTAGCACGTTCTCGACAAGTGAGGAATGGGGCTGCGCCAGGTGTCCAAAACAGTTGCAGCGCCGAAGTACGATCAATCAATCGCGATCAAGGTCTTGCGCGCGGCGATTGATCTTCATACCTTATGTGAATTTCCGGCTCGGCTGCCACGCAGCCTTTCGAGCCAAGCCATCGCGCATCATCAGGGTGAAGCTATGAACATAGATAGGACCTTGCGGTCGGTCGTGGCCGTTCACGCATCAATTCCGGAAGACGCCTTCACGGCTGCAACGCTCGGCACCCGCAGGGAAGGCAGCGGCGTGGTCATCCGGGGGAACGGCCTGGTCTTGACCATTGGATATCTGATCACAGAAGCCGACGATGTCTGGCTGACGACCAACAGCGGCCGCGTCGTGCCCGGGCATGCCCTGGCTTACGATCAGGAAACCGGGTTCGGCCTGGTGCAGGCTCTCGGCCCGCTCGATGTTCCCGCCCTCGAATTCGGCGATGCCAACAAGGCGGAGATCGACGACGAGGTTGTCGTTGCCGACGGGATCGGTCAGTTCGTCGAAGCGAGAATCGTCGCCAAGCAGGAGTTCGCCGGCTATTGGGAATATCTGCTCGACGAGGCGATCTTCACGGCACCGGCCCATCCCTCCTGGGGCGGAGCGGCGCTTCTTGACGAAGACGGCAAGCTTCTCGGCATCGGTTCATTACACCTGCAGATGGCGACCCAGAATGGCGACAGTGCCGACATCAACATGATCGTGCCGATCAATCTTTTGACGCCGATCCTGGACGATCTGATCAAGCGCGGCCATGTCAACAAGGCGCCGCGGCCCTGGCTCGGCGCCTTCTCCGCCGAAAGCAACGGCGAGGTCGTCGTCATGAGCGTCACCGAGGGCGGGCCGGCAGCCAAAGCGGGCTTGCGCCGAGGCGACGTCATTTCCGAGATCCGCGACGGCGAAGTCGACGGGCTCGCAGATTTCTACCGCAAGGTATGGCAGAGCGGGCCGGCCGGCGCCGAGATTCCCATGCGGGTGCTGCGCGACGGCCGCGAGGCCTGGCTGCGGATCAAATCCGCCGACCGTGCAAGCTTCCTCAAGAAGCCGCAGCTTCAATAGAACCGGATGGTCGCCGGGGGATCAGCCCGGCGATCCCCTCAGGCCCAGCCGAGCAGTTCCCGCCGCACGACCTTTTCCAGCACATTCATGCCGTCTTCGCTGTCGTTGAGACAGGGGATATGGGTGAACTTGTCGCCGCCATTGTGATGGAAGGATTCGGCTGCCTGTTCGGCGATCTCTTCCAGCGTTTCCAGGCAATCCGAGACGAAACCCGGATTGAGTACGGCGATACGCTTGATGCCGCCCCTGGCGAGCTCCTCCACCGTCTTGTCGGTGTAGGGCTGCAGCCATTCCT
>NZ_JAUQTZ010000054.1:0-37177 GCF_059803845.1 Rhizobium sp. UFLA01-1127
TCATAGATCGCGATATGATGGCCGGACAGGGATAGGGTTTCCGCCGCCATTAGTCCCGCAGGGCCGCCGCCTATGATTGCGATTTGCTTTTTGATCATGCTCACCCGGTGTCGCTAGCCTACCGTTCTCTAGGCCCGGATGAGGTTGGAAAGCAAGGTCGTCACCCTGTCCGGCTCTGTCAATGCCATTCGTTCGAATGGTTGCGGCAGCGGCGCCATTCACCCCTTTCCGGTCGGCATCTGCTGCGATATCAGCACTTAAATCGATATAACCATATGGTTACTAATGCTCTCGATTCGCCAGGGGCTGTCAACTTATGCGATGATCGGTTACTTATCGGCGCGAGGATGGGCCGCATAAGCCTTACGAAATGCCGCCGGGAGCCAGAATGTCGGAAGCCAAGACCGTGAAGAGCAGCGCCAAGAGCGCAGACCTTGCGAATGCAGAAAAAACCTCCTCGCGCACCGCTTCGGAACGGCCCCGCCTCAGGGACGCCGAACGCACCAGCAAGGCTATTCTGGCTGCCGCAACCAAGGAATTTGCAGAGCGCGGTTATGGTGGCGCCCGCGTCGATGCGATCGCCGAGCGCGCCAAGATCAACAAGCGGATGCTCTACCATTATTTCGGCGGCAAGGATGCGCTTTATGTCGCCGTTCTGGAAGGCAGCTATATCGCCATTCGCTCGGCGGAAGCGCGGCTCGATCTCTCGCATCGCTCGCCCGCCGACGGGATGCGGGAGCTGGTCGTCTTCACCTGGCAATATTTCCTGGACCACCCGGAATTCCTGGGGATTCTCAGCACGGAAAACATGCACAAGGCACGCTTTTTGAAGCGTTCGGCGCGCATTTTCGAACTGCATTCACCACTGGTCTCCGAGATTTCCAGCCTGCTCGACCGCGGTGCTGCGGCGGGCGTGTTCCGCAACGACTGCGATCCCGTCAAGATCTATATGAGCATTGCAGCGCTCGGCTCGTTCTTCCTGACGAACCGTTGGACGCTTTCCACCATCTTCCGCCGTAATCTCTCGGACAAGGCCGAAATCGACGCCTGGGGTGAACATATCGTCGAGGTGATCTTCGCCTATCTGCGCCCCTAGAATTTTCGGGGAGACCAGCTCAGCAACGACGGATCACCGCCAGGGCAGCCATTGTCGATGGCCGTTGACAGTATGGCTTCGCCGTGTCAGTTATGTAACTATATAGTTATTTACGGGAGGAAGAACTCATGGCAACGAAGCCAATCGGCATCATCATGCACGGCATTACCGGCCGCATGGGCTATAACCAGCATCTGGTGCGCTCCATCCTGACAATTCGCGAACAGGGTGGCGTTCTGCTGTCGAACGGCGACCGGCTGATGCCCGAGCCGGTGCTTGTCGGCCGCAATGCCGAAAAGATCGAGGCGGTCGCCCGCAAGCACGGTCTTTCGAAGACGACGACCGATCTTGACGCCGCCCTTGCCGATCCGGGCAATACGATCTTCTTCGATGCCGGTTCGACGCAGATGCGTGTCGAGCTCCTCGAGAAAGCGATTGCCGCCGGAATGCATGTCTATTGCGAGAAGCCGATTTCCGAGACCCTCGAGGAAGCGTTGTCGGTTGCGGCTTCGGCCGAACGTCGCGGCGTCAAGAACGGTGTCGTCCAGGACAAGCTGTTTCTGCCGGGACTGCGCAAGATCGCCATGCTGCGCGACAGCGGCTTCTTCGGCAAAATCCTCTCGGTGCGCGGCGAGTTCGGCTATTGGGTTTTCGAAGGCGATTGGGGTGTGAAGGCACAGCGCCCGTCGTGGAACTACCGCAAAAAGGATGGCGGCGGCATGATCCTCGATATGCTGCCGCACTGGCGCTACGTGCTCGACAATCTGTTCGGCGAGGTCAAATCCGTCAGCTGCCTTGGAGCGACGCATATTCCAAGCCGCGTCGACGAGAACGGCAAAACCTATGTCGCCGATGCCGACGATGCGGCCTATGCCACCTTCGAACTTGAAGGCGGTGTCATCGCCCATATCAATTCGTCATGGGCGGTGCGTGTTCGTCGCGACGATCTCGTCACCTTCCAGGTCGACGGCACCCACGGATCGGCCGTCTGCGGCCTGATGCGCTGCTGGACGCAGCACCGGGTCAATACGCCGAAGCCGGTGTGGAACCCCGATCAGCCGCAGCCCATCAATTTCTTCGACACCTGGGAAGAGGTGCCGGACACGCAGGCCTTCGACAATGGCTTCAAGGCGCAGTGGGAACAGTTCCTGTGCCATGTGGCCGAGGACGCGCCGTGGAAGTTCACGCTTCGCGAGGGCGCCAAGGGCGTGCAGCTGGCAGAGCTTGCGCAAAGGAGCTGGGCGGAGCGCCGCTGGATCGACGTGCCTTCTCTTTCGGCTCGCTAGGAGATTGGTTTCATGACGAAAAGTCTTCGCCTGCCGATGGCGGGCGGCGCCATCGCCGCCTTCACCCCTGTGAACGAACCGCTGATCGCGCCTGTGAAGCCGGTCGGCGGTCATCGCTTCAATCGCGTGGCCTATGCCGCTGCGCATGTCGTTGTCGACGCGCTGGCGGACAACGATCCCTGGCTCGATCGCAACATCGGCTGGGAACGCACCATTGCCTTCCGTGAATATCTTTGGGGCCTCGGCCTCGGCGTGGCGGAGGCGATGGACACCGCCCAGCGCGGCATGGGTCTCGACTGGGCCGGCGCGAAGGAGCTGATCGCGCACGCGCAGTCGGCGGCCCGCGGCCGACCGGATGCGGTGATTGCCTATGGCGCCGGCACCGACCACCTCCAGCCCGGTCCCGATGTCACGATCGATGACGTCATCCGCGCTTACGAGGAACAGGTCGCCTATGTAGAAGGGCAGGGCGGCCGTGTCATCCTGATGGCAAGCCGGGCGCTTGCCGCGGCCGCCAAGAGCTCCGACGACTATATCCGGGTCTACGACCGCATTCTTGGTCAGGTCAAAGAGCCAGTCATCATTCACTGGCTCGGTTCGATGTTCGATCCGGCGCTGGCAGGTTACTGGGGATCGGCCGACGACATGCGGGCCATGGAGACCGCGACCGCGATCATCAACCAGAATGCGGTTAAGGTCGATGGCGTAAAGATATCGCTGCTTTCGGCGGAGAAGGAAATCGTCATGCGCCGGCGGCTCGATCCGTCGGTCAAGATGTATACCGGCGACGATTTCAACTATGCCGAACTGATCGCCGGCGACGAACAAGGCTATTCACATGCATTGCTCGGCATCTTCGATGCCGTAGCGCCGGCGGCGAGTGCGGCGCTTGCGAGGCTCGCCGAAAACGACCTCGACGCCTTCCATGCGATCCTGGCGCCGACTGTGCCGCTGTCGCGCCATATCTTCAAGGCACCGACGCGCTTCTACAAGACCGGCGTCGTCTTCCTTGCCTATCTCAATGGCTTCCAGGACCATTTCCAGATGCTCGGCGGTCAGCAGAGCGCCCGTTCGATCCAGCATCTTTCGGAGCTGTTCCGCCTCGCCGATACGGCGCGCGTGCTACGCGATCCGGATCTGGCGACCTATCGGATGAGGGCGGTCCTTGCCACCGTCGGCATCGAATAGAGGAAAAAAGGGATCGGGGGAGGAGGAGATCGCGATGGCGATAGAGGGTCTGTCCATCAACCTGGCGACGGTGCGCCAGCAGTATGACATGCGCCAGGCGGTGGAAGCCTGCTTGCAGCAGGATATCGTTGCGATCGCCCCCTGGCGCGATCAGGTGCACAAGATCGGGCTCTCGGAAGCCGCCCGCATCGTTGCTGACAACAGGCTGAAAGTCACCGGGCTTTGCCGCGGCGGCATGTTTCCTGCCGCGCATGCGGAGGGCAGGGGGGCGGCGATCGACGACAACAAGCGCGCGATCGACGAAGCGGCGGCGCTCAATGCAGATTGCCTCGTTCTCGTCGTCGGCGGTCTGCCGGAAGGATCGAAGGATATCGCTCATGCCCGCGAGATGGTGGCCGACGGCATTGCCGCCATCCTGCCCCATGCCCGAAGTGCGGGGATTCCGCTGGCGATCGAGCCGCTGCATCCGATGTACGCGGCCGATCGAGCCTGCGTGAACACGCTGGAGCAGGCGCTCGATATTTGCGATCTTTTGGGTGAAGGCATCGGCGTCGCCGTCGATGTCTATCACGTCTGGTGGGATCCGAAGCTCCATGAACAGATCGCGCGGGCCGGTGCCGGTGGCCGGATTCTCGCACATCATATCTGCGACTGGCTCGTTCCGACCACCGATCTGCTGCTCGATCGCGGCATGATGGGCGACGGTGTCATCGATCTCAAGCGCATCCGCGCGGAGATTGAGAAGGCTGGCTTTTTCGGTCCGCAGGAAGTGGAGATTTTCTCTCAGAATAATTGGTGGAAGCGGCCGGGCGAGGAGGTTCTCACCACCTGCATCGAGCGCTTCCATACCGTTTGCCGAGCTTGAGCGGTTCAGACAGCAATCGGCAATAAAAAAGCGCCGGATCGACGCGGTGTGATATGATACACTTACTTAGGACATTCGGTTGGTGTTTGCCGACCGCTTTCGGTCAAGTGAGCAGTTGGGGCCGAGTTTCGATATCCAGCTGGAAAAGGTTGATTTCAGGCAGCTATGGGCGACAATCAGCTCGCGAGTACTCTGCCTGGCATCGGACGATCCAGAGTGGAGCACCAAATCGAACGGGCCTTACGCGTGCCGGAAGGTTCTGACAAACCGCGAAAGACGGGGGAGAGGGGAATGACAATACAAAATCCATCACCTTCATTGTACAATGACGATCTGGCGCCCGCCGAGGAGAGGAAGTGGGGCGCATTCAGTATCTTCAATGTGTGGACCTCAGACGTTCACAGCCTTTGGGGATATTATCTTGCGGCGAGCCTTTTCCTGCTGTGCGGCAGCTTCCTCAATTTTGTGATCGCGATCGGTATCGGCTCGCTGGTCATCTTTTTCCTGATGAGCCTGGTCGGTAATGCCGGTGTTAAAACGGGTGTACCTTTCCCGGTTCTCGCTCGTGCCTCGTTTGGAACGTTCGGCGCAAATGTCCCCGCCCTGGTGCGGGCCGTCGTCGCCTGCTTCTGGTATGGCGCCCAGACCGCGGCGGCGTCAGGCGCCATCGTCGCCCTTCTCATCCGCAACGAGAACATTCTCGCATTCCATCAGAATAGCCACATGCTCGGCCATTCGACGTTGGAGGTCATTTGCTACGTCGTCGTCTGGGCGCTGCAGCTTTTGATCATCCAGCGCGGCATGGAAACGGTGCGCAAATTTCAGGACTTGGCCGGCCCTGCCGTCTGGATCATGATGCTGGTGCTTGCGGTCTATCTTGTCGTCAAGTCTGGCACCTTTTCCTTCGGCAGTGAAATACCGCGCGACGTTCTGCTTGAAAAGACGAAGGATGCCGGCGTGCCTGGTGAGCCGGGATCCTTGCCGGCGCTTGCCGCTGTCGCGGCCACATGGATCACTTATTTCGCAGCGCTTTACCTGAATTTCTGCGACTTTTCACGTTATGCCACGGACACCAAGACTTTGCGCAAGGGCAATCTCTGGGGGCTGCCGATCAATTTGCTCGCCTTCTGCCTCGTGGCCGGCGTGACAACCACGGCGGCCTTCACCGTCTATGGCGAAGTACTTCTGCATCCCGAAGCGATCTCGGCGAAATTCGACAGCTGGTTCCTGGCACTGCTTGCTGCATTGACCTTCGCGGTCGCAACGCTCGGCATCAATGTGGTCGCGAACTTCGTTTCGCCGGCGTTCGATTTCTCGAACGTCTTTCCCCGGCAGATCAGCTTCAAGCGCGGCGGCTATATTGCGGCCCTGATCGCGCTGGTGCTTTATCCTTTCGCGCCGTGGGAGACGAGTGCCGCGCATTTCGTCAACTTCATCGGTTCGAGCATGGGGCCGATTTTCGGGATCATGATGGTGGACTATTATCTGATCCGGAAAGGTGAGCTGAACGTTGCGGCGCTCTACCACGAAAGCGGCGAGTTTCGCTTCCAGAACGGCTGGCACAGAAATGCCTTCATCGCCCTTGTGATCGGTGCGCTGTTCTCGTCGATCCTGCCGACCTTCACATCAATCCTGCCGGAGTGGTGGGGGACCTACGGCTGGTTCTTCGGCGTCGGTATTGGAGGCGCCGTCTATTATCTGTTGCGTATGAGTGCTCGCGGCTCCGCCGTCGGCGCTGCGACTTAAAGCAAGGAAATAGAGCATGGTGCCGCCCGAAAGCCGACCACGCTTTTCGGCATCATGCTCTAGAAACGCAAGCTTTCGTCCTTCCACAGCCGAAAGCCGCCGAGAAAGGCATTTTCGTTGTCACCGGCGCGGCAGCGTTCAGGCAGCGTCTTGAGCTTTCCGACATTGCCGCCACCGATGACGGTTTCATGCGGCAGCAATGCTGCTTGCAGCTTGCCCACGACCTTCTCCACCGATTTGCGCCATTTCTTCTTGCCGTATTTTTCGAGGCCCCGCTCGCCGACGAAATCTTCGAACGTCTCATCCTTCCTGTAGGGCAGATGGGCCAGCTCCATGGGCAAGCAGACGTAATTGACGATCATTGCCGAACCCAACCCCGTACCCAATCCAAGAAAAAGCATATTGCCGCCGTTATAGCCGCCGATTGCCTGCAAGACCGCATCGTTGACGAGCCTGACAGGCTTGCCGAAAGCTGCGGATAGGTCGAAGCCTTTCCAGCCGGGACCCAGGTTGTGTGGTTCGAGCGCCGGTTTGTTGTCGGTGACCGGACCGGGATAGCCCATGCCGATGACGTCATATTGCCAGTCGGCGGTCAGTTCCTTGACAGCCTCCACCATCTTTTGCGCCGACATTGCCGTACCGGAGACAGCGGCACGCCGGTCGCTACCCGAACTCAGGCGTACTTTGACATGCGAACCGCCAAGATCGATTGCGAGTACGACGAGATCTTTCGATGTCGTGGACGTCGGTTGCTTGGGCGCTTTTAGTTTGGCACTCACGATGCATGACTCCTCAAGGTACGTCTATTGCCAATAACGTCTAGCGAGTGCCTGCGACCACTGCTACCGAGAAGTCCATCCCTTCCCAATGGTCGGTATCGGGCCAATAGAAGGTGAAGGCGATGACACTTCCCTTCTCCAGCCGCTCGGTCGCAAGCTCCGCCACGTCGATGCCGAAGCCGTTTTCGCGAGTTTCGATATCGCCTTTGCTTTTCCAGCCGTCGGAGCTCCAACGGACGACGGCTTTCGCCATCACCTCGATCCTGAGGCGCTTGCCGGCAAGAACCTGCGATGTCTTGTTGTTGAAACGCCAGAGTATGAAGGGGGCGGTCGTCTTGTTTTTGATGTAGCGTTCGACGCCTTGCGGCGGCATGTCGAAGACGGCGTTGTCTCTCAGCGAACGCAGCAGCTTGATATGCTCGGCATGAGCCCAGACGAGCGGCATGGCGCTTCCGGAAGGTTTGCCGAATATAAGACCTCGTTCGGGGAGATCGGGTCGGTCCCAGACCTGTTCGGGCAGCAGGCCACCCGGCCCTGCGGAGCCTTCAAGAGCGCTGAGCAATGCGACCGCGGCCTCTTGCTTGCCGGCCGCAAGCTCGTAATGGGCTCTTTCGCCGGCAAGCAGGGGCCAGAGGCGGCCGATGCCGGTGCCGTCGAATGGCCCGCCATCGTCATGCTCGCCATAGCCGTCGCCCGTATAGCGATACCATAGCGGCCCTTGCGGCAGGTCGCATTTGAGCTGTGCGTCGATGACTTTCACCGTGTCGAGGATGCGCGGATCGTTGGCGGCGCGCAATCCGAACCGGACCAGCGCCAGGGCATCCGGGCTGACGACGCGGGCCGTCGGCAGATATGAATCCGCCGGCGGTCGGTTCTTGATCGGTACGAAGCCGTCGGCCGGCGAAGCGCCATCGGCAATATCGGGCGGGGCGATGCGCACATAATATCCCTTGACCCCGAGGTCGGCAGTGGCTGTATCGGCGGCGACATAGGTCCAGCGCTCGACCTGGTCGTTCCAGGCATCTGCCGTCTGCCGAAGGTAGTCTGCATCGTGATTACGGCCCGCAATTTCCAGGATATCGGCGGCGGCGAGCAGCGCGGCGATCTCGACGGCGAGGGTGAAGGGAGAAAAGCCGCCATCCTCTTCCCAGCGATCCTCGCCTGTTACCGGGCCATTGACCACAACATAGCGCGCCGCTCGTTCAACCATCGAGACATAGGACAGGAGAGCATCGCCGGTGAGCGCTCCCTCGCGGCGCAGCGCGTCGGCAAGCAGGATCGGAAAGGCGCACTCGTCCATCTGTATGCCGGTCCAGTAGGGCTCACCGTCTAGCCAGGCGTTCTGCGGCCAATGCCCGTCCGCCTCCTGGATCGCTCGAAGATAGGCAAGGATGCGCAGCGCATCCTGCGGGGCGCCGGCCGCAAGGAAACCGCCGGCGGTCTCGACGAGGTCGCGCGGCCAGACCAAATGATAGCCGCCAAGATCCTCGTCGCCTTTGGCAAAGCCCCAGGGAATCGACAGCGAGGCGACTGCCGGCCCTTCGAAGGACAGGGGCCGATGCGTTGCGAGAACGGCGGTCGATATTCGATAGCGGTTGAGCTCAGGCGGCGGCGCCCTCGGTTCATCCAGCGGCAGCAGGGTGCTTTGCCATTTCCGCCAGTCGGCGACATAGGAGCGCTCCGCCTCCTCGTAGCCGGCCTGCAGGCTGGCGAGCGCATTGTAGCCCGCTTCCTCCGGGCGGTTTCCGAAGCCAAGCGAGAGGAGGACGGTATCGCTGCCGGCGGTAAGATCGATTTCGCCGGTCAGCGCAACGTTGCCGTTGACTGCGTGGGTGACGCGCGGATCCAATTCTCCGGCGTTCTGCAGCTGGCGCCAGCCGTCGGAAATGCCGACATAGCCGGCAGAGGCCGTTTTCCATCCGCCGCTGACAGCAAGCGCCAGCGCAACGCCGTGCGTGCCCGTCGCGAAAAGCATCGGCGTGCCCTTGTAGTCGCCCACCCAGCCGGTATTGCCGCGGCCGGCATTGATCAGATGCGGGGCGGCAAGCATATAGAGCCGATAGTCGTGAACCTCTCCCTGCAGCGCTTCGAACGATATCTGCTGAAGCAAGCTGCTCCGCACGGGATCAACGATAATATGCTTGATGAGGCGGTAGCGCCTATCGAGTGCCGTGTTGACGAGCCGATAGGCCGGAACGCCATCTTCGATCGTTGTGACGACACTTTCGCTATCCCGCTTTTCCTCGGAAAAATAGCCGTCCGGACCGGTAACGATCAGGCCAAGGTCGCGGGTGCAGGCGCAATCGACGCGCGGAAAATAAACTTCGTTGAGGATGCCGTGGCTGAGCGTGAACCAGATGTGGCAAGCCGGCGAGAGTGCCGTACCGACACCGCTCTTCGCGCTGGATGTCCAGCGAGGGGCGATACCCTGCGCATTGGAGCCCGAAGTGTCGTCCTGTGCCATGGGTCCATCTCCGTTGTCATTGCAATCTGCTCCGGCGTACCGGCTTCGGCAAGAGCTGAGCGCCGCGATTTCGGAATGATGCATCCGCTGTCACCCAGACAGCCGGTCTTGCCAGGGATCGTCCGGTCTGCTCTCATCGATTGCGCGATTACCCTCGCCGATCAGCCTTTGATTGGTTCTGCTGCCGCCGCAAGCGTCAGCCGTCTTGCGATGTTCGGCGGTTCGCTGCCACGGCAAAGACAAAAGCCTCGATTTCGCTGCGCTCGCTGTTCCATTGAAAGCTGACTGAAAGGTTGCTGGCGCTAGCCTCGTCGAGCTTCAGGAGGAAGCGCGTGCCGCGCGGTGATCAATCGGCGGCACATCAATGGTGAGGAGGACTTCATGCGTGCATCCAGCATTCTCAAATATTCGACGGCTTTTTCCCTTGCGCTAGCCGCAGCCTCGTTCGCGACGACGGCGGCGCAGGCGGCCGGCAAGATTTCCATCATGGTGGGCGGCTACGAAAAGCAGATCTACCTGCCGGCCAAGCTTGCCGAAGGGCTCGGCTATTTCAAGGAAGAGGGTCTTGACGTCGAGCTTCTCAACGAGCCTGCGGGCGTCGATGCGGAAAACGAGATGCTTGCAGGCGCCGTCCAGGGCGTCGTCGGCTTCTATGACCATTGCATCGATCTCCAGGGCAAGGGCAAGTTCGTCGAATCGGTCGTGCAGTTCAGCCAGGCGCCCGGCGAAGTCGAACTGGTCTCGGCCAAGCATCCGGAGATCAAGTCCCCTGCCGATTTCAAGGGCAAGAGCCTTGGCGTCACGGGCCTTGGTTCCTCGACCAATTTCCTGACGCAGTATCTGGCCGTCAAGGCCGGCCTGAAGCTTGGGCAATTCACCTCCGTTCCGGTCGGCGCCGGCCAGACCTTCATCGCCGCCATGCAGCAGGACGCCATCCAGGCCGGCATGACGACCGAGCCGACGGTCTCGCGTCTTTTGAAGACCGGCGAGGCCAAGGTCCTCATCGACATGCGCACGATGGACGGAACCAGGGCGGCACTGGGCGGGACCTATCCGGCTGCATCCCTCTACATGCAGGAATCGTGGGTCAAAGATCACAAGCAGGAAACGCAGAAGCTTGCGAACGCCTTCGTCAAGACGCTGCATTTCATCAACACCCATTCGGCCGCCGAGATTGCCGACAAGATGCCTAAGGACTTCTATGTCGGCGACAAGGACGGCTATGTGAAGGCGCTGGAAAACGGCAAGGCGATGTTCACGCCTGATGGTGTGATGCCGGAAGACGGTCCGAAGACCGTTCTTGCCGTTCTTTCCGAGTTTTCCAAGAACGTTCAGGGCAAGTCCATCGACCTGTCGAGGACCTACACGACGGAATTCGTCAAGAACGCCAAGTAAGTCGGCTGGGTTCGGCCGCTTCCGGAAAGGACCGGAGGCGGCCGCTGCCGAAAACTCTATCGCCGAATGAACGAGCCAATGCTTGAAGCGCCGGCTCGCCCGTTCCTGCCTCGCTTATTGGGCAATGTTCCGATCGCGTCGAAGACGCGGGCCATGTACGTCAGCGCGACAATATTTATGTCATCGTTCAGCTTGGCATTTTCGATAGGTTGCGCCCCTTCCTCGAGATGATTGGCAATTTCAAACGTCACATTGCTGTATATTCGCATGTGAAATCTCCACTTTGGAAATATAGAGAACGATCTTATTTCAGAAGTTCTGTTGTGTCGGAAAAATGTGTTGATTTATTTTGAAGTGCGCTCGATTGTGCTATGAGGATATTTCATCGTCCGCAGTTTCGTCCGCACTATTGCAACACCTGTTTGAATGCGAATGAAAAGTGGGATCCAGCCGGAAGCCGTGAAACCGCCACCGTCCTTTGAACTGCACATGTCCCATGGGCTGCCGCGCACCTGAACGGGAGATACTTTGGGGATGCTGCAGCAACTGACCAACTAGAAGAAGCAAGTGCGGATGTTTGTTTTAGAGGAGACCCGGAGTGCTGGATCCTTTGATACCGACAATATTTCACGAGCACTGGTGGCTCGACGCCGCGACGAAGGGGCGAGCCGAGATCTCCGAGGTGACCGAAGGTGGGCGGACAGTGGGCCGGCTGCCCTATGTCAAGGAAACGAGACTCGGCCTGCATAGCATCAATATGCCGACCCTTACCCACTTTCTCGGCCCGGGCATCAACGACGGATCGGGTAGCGAGCCAAACCGCTTCGTGAGGCGTCAGGCGATCACACGCGAGCTCATCCGCAGGCTCCCGCAGTTCTCTTCATTCCGTCAGAAGCTCCACCACAACGTCAAGGATGTGCTGGCTTTTCAGGCCGAAGATTTCGAGGTGACGGCTCAGTTCACGTTTGAAGTCGGTCCGGCGCCTCAGGAGGTCATGTGGAAAGCGATGCGGGACAAGACCCGAAACGTCATCCGGCGCGGGGAGGAACGCTACGGCGTCTCGAACACGATGGACCCGCCGGCATTCTTTCGCTTTTTCAGCGCCAATCTCAGGGCCAGAGGGGGCAAGCCCAATATCGACTTCGCGACCTGCACGGATGTCGTCACCAGGGCGCTCGATCGCGGACGTGGCCATTTCCGCGTCGCTGTGGATGACAGAGGCGATGCCAGGGCGGCTATCTTTTGCGTCTGGGACGCCAGATCCTATTACTACATGCTATCGACACGCACGGTCGACAGCGGCAATTGCGCGATCCCCCTGCTGATTTGGAGTGCCATGAAAAGCGCCGCCTCGATGGGGCTGGTCTTCGACTTCGATGGTGTGGCCAGTGCCGGCTCCATCCTGCTCTATTCCGGCTTCGGCGGCACCGTTTCTCCGCGCTACATTGTGATGAAATCGAATACCCTCTACCAGACTTTGCGCAAGATCCGCCGCATCAACCCCAAGGTTTCCAACCGCTTTCTTTGAGGACGAGCACGCTGCGGCCAAATTGGCGGGATGCCTGTGCTCGCTTGAAATCCATGACGGGTGCAGTTGCGCGAAAATTATGCACGTCCCGATGCTTGAAGCATCGACTGAACGTCCACCAAACAAGCGGCAGCAGAAGTCATCGCTCAAAAGGTTCGCCGAGCGAGGCGACACCGTTGAGCTTGAGCAAGCGACGGTCTGCGGAGATGATGCCCAGGACGATAATCGTCACGAGATAAGGAAGACATGCGAGCAGTTGTGAGGGCACGGCAATTCCGGTCGCCTGAGCGGCGAGCCCCATAAGCGATACGGCACCAAACAGGCACGCACCCAGGAAAATCCTCGTTGTCAGCCAGGTTCCGAACACGACAAGAGCGATGGCAATCCAGCCGCGGCCGGCGATCATGCCATCCGCCCAGAGCGGCGTGTAGATCGTCGAGGCGTAGGCACCGGCAAAGCCTGCCATCATGCCGCCGAACGCCACTGTGGCGAAGCGTATCGCAATGATCGGATAGCCGATGGCGTGAGCGGCTTTCGGATTTTCACCGACGGCGCGAAGGATCAAACCGACTTTGCCGTAGGCAAACGATGCCCATATGCCAATGGTCAGGACAAGCGAAATCCAGACGACGATATCCTGACTGAACAGGCCGCCGATGAGCGGAATTTGCGAAAGCCTGGGGATTGCGATCTTCGGCAGCGTCGCGACCGTCAAGCTCTCGTAGCTTTTGCCGAACAGCGCCGAAAGACCCTGGCCGAGTATCCCGAGCGCAAGGCCGGCCGCGACCTGATTGGCGTTGAAGCCGAGAACGATCGCGGCAAAAATCATCGACAGGAGCGCGCTCCCGAGACCCGCCGCGAGGAAAGCAAGAAAATGTCCGCCGCCGTGATAGACGACAATAAACGCGATGACGGCACCAAGCGCCATCAACCCCTCGACGCCGAGATTGAGGACGCCAGCGCGCTCGGCAATAAGCTCCCCTAGAGCTGCCAGCAGAAACGGCGTTGCGGCTGCCAGCATGCCCGCGAGAATGAACTCAATAGCGTTCATGATGAGCTCCGAGCCGGTGAAATGGGGCGCCATGCGATGCGGTAGCGCACGAAGGTCACGGCGACGAGGTAGATGAGGAGCAGGCTGCCCTGGAATACGCGGACGGCGGCAATCGGCAGATTGGCGGAAACCATGGCATTGTCGCCGCCGATGTAGAGCGCCGCCATGATGATCGAAGAGACGACGATACCGATCGGATTGAGACCGCCAAGATAAGCGACGATGATCGCCGCGTAGCCATATCCCGTCGAGATGGAACGCTGCAGCTGGCCGAGAGGTCCGGCAACCTCGGCGGCGCCGGCAAGACCGGCTGCCGCGCCCCCGATAATCAGCGAAAGCCAGATCGCCCTGCTCTCCTTGAAGCCGGCATAACCCGCAGCTCGGGGAGCCAGGCCGCCAACCTGCAATTTGTATCCGGCGAAGCTTTTCTGCATGAAGAACCATGCTGCAATCGACAGAACAACAGCTAAAAGAAGCGAGACGTTGACGCGCGTCCCTTCGAACAGAATCGGCACCATCGCATCGTATTGGAACATGACCGACTGCGGGAAATTGAAGCCGCCGGGATCTTTCCATGGACCAAGAAGCAGATAGTTGAGCAATTGGGCGGCAACAAAACTCAGCATCAGCGAAACGAGGATTTCATTGGCATTGAGCCTGACACGCCAGAAGGCTGTCAGCGAGGCCCATAACGCGCCGCCGATCGTGCCGAGCAGCAGCATTGCCGGCCAGATCCACTGGCCCGTTGCCTGCGGCATCCAGATGGGTATGGCGGAGGCGAAGATCGCGCCGAGGATGAATTGGCCCTCGGCGCCGATGTTGAACACCTTTGCCCGAAAGCCGATTGCCAAGCCTTGTGCAATGAGAAGCAGCGGCCCGGTCTTCAGCAAGACTTCGGAGAATGACGCCCATGAGAAGAACGGCTCGATCAGCATGGCGTAGAGCACCGCCGCCGGATCGCGGCCCATGGCTACGTAAAGACCGAGATTGAGAACGATGGTGGCGATGAGAGCGATTACCGGTGCGAGCAGCTTCGCAACGAACGAGGCTCGATCGCGCCGGGCCAATGTGGGGAGGGCAGCGGAAAGCGAATGGCTCATGCGGATGCCTTCTCACGTTGGGACTGCGCGCCGATCATGTATCGACCGATCTCCTCCGATTTCGTATCGCGGGTGACGAGCGGTGGGCTCAGCGTGCCGTGGTAAAGGACCTGGATAAAATCGCTGAGCTCGAACAATTCCTCGAGCTCTTCGGATATGACGAGAATGGCCATACCTTGATTGCGCAGCTCGATCAGCCGCTTGCGAATGGCGGAGGCCGCGCCAACATCGACGCCCCAGGTCGGTTGCGCAAGGAAGAGCAGTTTCGGCGCCAGCATGATTTCGCGCCCGACAATGAACTTCTGCAGATTTCCTCCCGAAAGCGAGCCTGCTTCCGCATCCGGGCCGGGGGTGCGCACGTCATAGGTCCGGATGCATTCGTTTGCGAAGTCGGTCGCCTTGGCGCTGTCGAGCAGGCCATGTCTCACGAGCTTCATGGGATGAGCTGTCAGCAGGCTGTTGAGCGTCAGCGACATTTCGGGGACGGCGCCATGGCCGAGCCGGTCTTCCGGAACGAAAGCAAATCCCAGCTTCCGGCGGTCGGCAGCGTCGAGGCTGCCAACATCCCATCCCATCATGAAGATCTGGTCGCGCTTGTCCCGGGGCAGGGCCGTTTCTCCCGAAATCAGCGCGGCGAGTTCCTTCTGCCCATTTCCGGAGATACCGGCAATGCCGAGAATTTCGCCGCTGCGCACAGTCAGGCTGATGGTGGAGAGCGGCATGCCGAAGGGATCGTCCGGCCGATAGTCCAGGCCGATGATCTCCAGTCGCTTTTCGCCATCGGCCAAAGGCATGGTGGGTATGGCTTCCGGCATGTCGCGGCCGATCATCATGCGGGCAAGATCATGGGCGTCATGGTCACGCGGGTCCACATGCCCGGTTATGCGCCCGCCACGCAGAATGGTCGCGCGGTCGCACAGCGACTGGATCTCTTCCAGCTTGTGCGAGATGAAGAGGATCGAGACGCCGCCATCGCGTAACCTGCGGAGTGTCTCAAACAGCTTCCCGACGGCCTGCGGCGGCAGGACCGATGTCGGCTCGTCCAGGATCAGCAGCTTTGGGTCGGTCATCAGGCAGCGGATGATTTCCACCCGCTGCCGCTCGCCGACAGACAGTTCGTGCACATGGGCGAGCGGATCGACTTCGAGACCGAATTCGTTCCCCAATGTGCGGATGCGCTGCGCGAGTTCTCCCCTCCGGCCTGATACGATCAGACGGATGTTTTCGACAACCGTGAGGCTCTCGAACAGGGAGAAATGCTGAAAGACCATCCCGATGCCGGCGCGTCTCGCCTCCGCGGGGGAGGCGAGGCTAAGCGGCTGCCCATTCCACGCGATCGTTCCCTCATCCGGCCGCTCGACGCCGTAAATCAGCTTCATCAGGGTCGATTTGCCGGCACCATTCTCGCCAAGGATGGCATGGATCGAGCGGGGCGCGACGTCGAGGTCGATATGCTGGTTGGCGTGGATCCGACCGTAGCTTTTGGAGATACCGCGCAGCGATAAAAGCGGGATGGCCATGAGCGACTTACTTCGGCAAAGGCGTCTTTACGCCTTTGACATGCCAGTCCATCGCAACGATCTGGGCGTCGGTCAGCGTTGCGCCTGAAGCCGCTCCTTCGCTGCCATCGGCCTTGGCAATCGGGCCGGTAAACGGCGAGAAGCCGCCGCTTCCGATCTTTGCTTCGAGTTCCTTGATCTTGGCCATGGTATCGGCCGGGATTGCCGGGCTCCAATCGACCACCTCGACGACCTTGTCCGCGACGCCGAGGAAGGCATTGGCGCCCTTGAAGGTGCCGGCGAGATGCGCGTCGACCGACGCCTTGAAGAAGGGCGACCAGTCGGTGGATACGCAGCCGAGATAGGTCTTCGGCGCATATTTCTTCATCGAGGAGTTCAGGTTGAAGGCGTAGACGCCGGCGGCCTCGCAGGCCGATATGACCGAGGGCGTATCCTGCGCGTTCGAGAAGATCACGTCGCACCCTTGCGAGATCAATGCTTTGGCTGCTTCCTGCTCCTTGGCCGGATCGAACCAGGAGTTGACCCAGACGACCGATACTTCGATGTCCGGCTTCACGGCCTGTGCGCCGAGCGTAAAGGCGTTAACTGACGTAATCAGTTCGGGAATGGCGAAGGCAGAGACCGAACCGAGCTTGCCCGTCTTGGAAACGGCGGCCGCTGCCATACCGAGCAGATAGGTTCCTTGAAAATACTTGGCGGCAAAGGGCGAGAAATTCGGGGCGACCTGGAAACCCGAGGCATGCAGGACGCTCACCTTGGGATTGCGGCGGGCAATCTGCAGCGCGCCGTTCTGATAGCCGAACGAGCCGGCGATCAGGAAATGATTTCCGTCGGAAACGGTCTTGTTCATGATGCGGTCCGCATCCGGGCCTTCGGCAATGTTCTCGATCACCGTCACCTTGACCTTGTCGCCATAAGCGGCCTTGATCGGATCGAGGCCTGCGGCGAGCGCATGGCCCCAGCCGACATCGCCGATCGGCGAGGGCACGACGAGCGTGATGCCGAGCGGTTCGTTCGCGGCAAAGGCGGAGCGTCCGGTAAAGGCCGTTGCGAGGCCTGCGACAGCCGCGCTCTTCATCAATGTTCTGCGGGTCAGATTCTTCTGCATCCCAGTTCCCCTTTTTGGTTTTTCAGAATTCCACTGTTGCAAGTGCTGCCTCGGCCGCGGCAAAGAGTGCGGCTTCATCCAGTCCGGTGAATTCACCGCCCTGCCAGACGATGCGTCCGTTGATCATGGTCAGATCGGTGGGCATGCCGATCCCGACCTTGGCGATCAGGCTCAGCGGGTCATGCCGTGTCCCGACGTAGTCCATCCGTCGCGTGTCGATCGCGAAAAGGTCCGCCGCCATGCCCGGGGCAAGACGCCCGATATCCGTGCGTCCCAACAGGCTTGCGCCTCCGCTTGTCGCATAGCGTAGGAAGTCGAGCGGAGCGGGGACGGGATGCTGACGCGTCGAGGCCGTGAGGCACTGCAGCATGTAGGCGGAATGGATGCAGTGCATGAGGTTCGAGTTGTCGTTCGATGCCGCGCCGTCGCAACCAAGGCCGATGCGCAAGCCGAGGGCCTGCATCGCCGGGATGTCTGTGACTTCGGCGCCGACCAAGTAAACCGGCTCAGGGCAATGGGAGACGCCGGTGCCGCTTGCCGCCATCTTGCGCAACTCGTCATGCGTCAGTTCCCAGCAATGGGCGTAGAACGTATCGGGGCCAGCGAAACCCAATTCCGCGCAGTAGTCGACCGTGCGCATGCCATGCCGCGCCTTGATGACAGGGCTTTCGCCTTCGCCGACATGCGTGTGCATCTGCACGCCGCGATCCCGCGCTAGCGCGACCGATTCGACGAAGGTTTCGCGGTAGCAATTGACCGGCTGGCAAGGGGCGACCACCACCTGGCGCATGCTGAAGGGACCGGCATCGTGATAGCCGTCGATCAGCCGCGCGCAGTCGGCGATGAATTCATCCGTGGTCTCGAGCATGGCGTCGGGGATCGTCGATCCCTCGGATTTCGGCAGGGTGTTGCCGCCACGGCCTGCGTGAAAGCGCATGCTGAGAAGGTCGGCCGCCTCGAACTGGCGATCGATCAGGCGTTTTCCCGCATGGCGGGGAAAGCAATATTGGTGGTCGAAGGCGGTCGTGCAGCCATGCTTGATCATCTCGGCCATGGCGGTGACCGAGGAATGATAGAAACAGTCCTCGGTCAGTCGCGAGAAGATCGGATAGATCCGATCGAGCCATTCGATGACCGAAAGTTTCGTCCAGTCGAGGTCGGCCCGGTTGCGCACGAAGCACTGAAAGAAATGGTGATGGGTATTCACAAGCCCCGGATAGACGAACCAGCCGAATGCGTCTCGCACGACCGTGCCCTCGGGCAGCGCGCTCAGCGATAGGTTTTCCCCGATCGCTTGGATCGCCGGACCCTGGGTCAGCAGATCCACGTTCCGGCGCACGCTCGGGCCATTGCCCTCATCGACGATAATAGCCGCGCAATTTTTCAGGAGATAGCCGGTCATTCCATCATTTCTCCGCTGCTGGGTGCGGATCGGGTTTCAGCTCGTGCAGGCGGTGAATGCCGGGCATTTCGATGAAACCGGGCAGGCTGCGGATGGCGCGCATCCAGAGCCGGATCAAGGGATAGGGATCAAGCGGGATGCCGCCGTCAGGCGCAAGCGCGACATAGGGAAAGCAGGCGATATCGGCGATGGTGGCCCGGCTTCCTGCAAGGAATTGCATGCCGCGCTCGCCCTGTTCGAAAAGGCCGGCTTCGAGTTCGCGCAATGCCGCAATTCCTTGAGCCCTTAGAGCCTTGATGTCACCAGGACGCAGGAGCATGTCGTGGAGCCGCGCACCGCCAAGATTGGCTGTCAGGCGATGCGAAAAGGAAAGCCACTGCTGAACGCGCGCCGTCTCTTGCGGCGAACCGCAGCCCAGCCATTCCGGCGCAGCATTGGCCGCGAGATAGGCAAGCATTGCCGAGGATTCGGTGAGTACGAGATCGCCATCCTCGAGGATCGGGATGGAGCCTGCCGGATTGAGCGCCAGAAGCTCCGGCCCGCGATGCTCCGCGCCTGGATGAAAGTCGACCGGGCGGATTTCGAGCTTGACGTCCAGGATCGCGGCCATCAGCCTTACCTTGTAGCAGCTCGGCGATAGAACATAATCGTAGAGTTTCATTGTGCGACCAACTGTGCGCCGTATGTATAATTGTGGCGCTTCAGCCATCGCCGGTAGGCGACCGAGGTAAGGTCTGCCCTTGTCGGAATTTCCATGCCGGGATCAAGCGGAAGAAGCGCGGGGATCTGGTTCTCGAGAATCGAACGATCCTGCAGGAAGATCGTCTGCTGAAAGTGGATGAGATCGGTCATTGGCGTTTCGTCATCGAAGAGGGCCATCCAGGGCCATACGTCGCAAAGGTCTTCCGCAAGAGGCTGAACGAACAGGGTGATGACGTCCCATTCGCCTGGTCGCGGAGGGCATGTCTTGTAGAGCACCGAACAGGTCGGGGCCGGCACGCGGTACATGTATTCCGTCGTAATGCCGCCGGTCGCCGACTTTGCAGCCTGCGGCTGGTAGAACTTCACCTGCGTGGCCCAGACCTCATCCTCATCCTCGCGGATCTCGACCTTGTAGTTTTCGACCTCCGTATGCGGTTCCGCGCCGAGGATGTCGGTGTGGACGAAGGGGAAGTGTGCGATATCGAGGAAGTTTTCCACGGCGCGAAGCGGCGAGCAGCGCACGCGGACCGCGCCGACATCGACGAAGCGGCGGCCCGGCTGATCGGCCTCCGGAATGGCAAAAAGCTCCTTCTCCGGCGTTCCGAGGGAGGACCAGACGTGGCCATATCGGACACGGACGGGCAGGGCTCTTCCCTCGGCAGTCACCACGCGCGCATTGCCATCCTGATCGCAGGCAACCTCGATTGCCTCGCCCATCAGCCAGGTCTTGCATCCCTTCTTGCTGAGCTGGCTGAAAAGGCCGACCGGATACCATTCGTCGAGCATGGCGCCATCTTTCATCCCGCAATCTCCCTGTGGCGCTCTTCCGCTGTACGACGGAGAGATTCGACAATACGCGACGCTGTAATGCGATCTGCCGCGCTGCGGTGCTTTTCGATCATGAGAAGAACGAGCGTGTGTTTTTCCTGGGCCGCCAGCAGCAGGCTGATCCAGGGAAATTCAGGCAGGCGGATCAGTCCCCTTGCATCAGCTTGCGCCCCTGCCGCGGCCTCGATTGCCGCGACAGTCGTTTCGACGCTCAGAGAGCGTAACGGTTCGAGTTCGTCGAGCTGCGGGGGCGGCATTGCCGGTAGTCCGACGGCCACCCATAAGATGCCGCCCGATTCTTCGACCTGCTGGACGGCGACACGGATGCTGTCTGGAGGAATCAGATCGGGATGAGCTGGTATGCGAATGCATCCGCCCGACACGGAATAGCTCCATCCGTGATAGATGCAGGAGAGCGCTTCGCCGCGGACAAAGCCATGCGACAGTCTCATTCCACGATGCGGACAGCGATCGGATGATGCGGTTGCGCGGCCCGACTGGCTGCGCCACAGGGCAATCGAGCCAGCCGATGTCCAGGCCGGGATGACGGTTCCTGGCGGCAGATCGGAGGAAAGGGCGACTGGCGCCCAGGATCCGGCCCCATCAAGTGGCATAGCCTCAACTTTCTTAATTTCACCAACGACTTAGCGCCGCAGGCCATAGGCAGGCGTCGTTGCCTGTATCCCCTCGATCTTCAAAGGTTTGCATAAATAATTCGCATTGGCAATAATGATTAAATAAAAGGCAGAAAATCAGGAATTCCTAAAATGGGGTGTTGCCGGACCATGCATGACTCTACGCTGTATCCTGTCGACCCAAACGTCGATTGGACCAAGTGAGCAGCCCATTTCCAGCATATCGATCAGCTCCGAAGGCCCGGTGACCTCAAGTTCGATCCGGCCCGCGTCGGAATGAAAGAACGTCTGCGAAAGCCCAAGCTTGTCGGCGTAACGCTGTATCCATGGGATAAACGAGGCGGTGTTAAGATCACCTAGTATCGTCATGCGTTCTCGAAATTCACTTTGAGGAACCTGCATCCGTCAATGATCCTTGCCTTGTCTCAAGACGACAGAATAGCCGCTTCGTAAGTTCGCGATAGAGGCGTCTCACAAAGCAATGCTCCGCCGTCTTCCGCTACGATCAATTCGCCAACGGCAACTCCACAGGCCGGCCGCAAAGGGTTCCGATTTCCGGACCGCTTTGGTTCGATGGAGTGATGCCGCATTTCAGATTGCTTTGTGAAGCACAGGGCGACCGTTGTCGAAGCTCTTGCGCCCCTTTTTCCAGCCAGCGATCACGCGGGCAATTTCGCGCACGGCCGCACTGGGGCCGGGGCTGTCGAGGAGTACGATCGTCGCTTCGACGCCCGCCTGCAGACGCGAGCTGCCGTCGAGTTGGCCAGCAGCCGTTTCGCTCACCATGTCGAAGACCAGGGCCATATCTTCGTCACGCGAGAGCTGGGCGACATTGGCGTAAAGATTGGCCATGCGAATGAGCGAAGCGTCGCCGTAGGGCGTGAAGGGATTAAGGACATTGTTGGTCGCAATGGAAGTTACAACTCCCCTTCCTGCGAGCAGATGGGCCGGCGCCACGCCACGCGGGACCAGGCTGTCATGGCCCCGGCCCATGAGGAACAGATCGGTTGCCGGTAGCACCGATATCGCGATCCCTGCCGTCGCGAGATTGTCGGCGATGGCAAGAACCTGCGCCGGCGGCATGGCCGACAGATTGGTGACGTGGCCGATCGATACGCGACCTTGCCAACCATGGCGGAGCGTCGCGTCGATCACCTTGGGCAGGTCGGTTCGATCGGGATCGAGACTGAAATCGAGATGAAAATCGGCCGGGACATCGTGCTTTGATGCCAGAGCGAAAATCATATCTATATGCCTGCCCGGGGCGGGATCCGTATATGAGCAGCCGCCCACGAGATCCGCACCATCCGAAAGCGCCGTGTCGAGCATGTCATATGTCTGAGGCTCGTTCGTGAGCCCCTCCTGCGCAAAGGCGCAGATTTCGATGTCGACCGCGAAAGCATAGTCCCGACGAACACGCTTTATCGCTTCAAAGGAGCGGAAGCCTGCGCGCGGATCGATCTCGGCGAAGGTTCGCATCCGCGTCGTGCCGTGGGAAATCGCTTTCTCGACAACGCGTGCAGCGCGCGAGTAAACATCGGCCTCTTCAAAGCCGGCCTTGGCTTTGGCGGTTTGCTGCACGGCTTCGGCAAGCGTACCCTGGCAAATTGCGCAGCGGTCGAGAATGCAGGCCTTGTCGAGATGAATGTGGGTATCGACAAATCCGCCGAAGGCGAAGCTTCCTTCGCCGTCGACATCCGATAGTGCGCCGCACCGAATGCGGGATTCGATGGCTGCGATCCGGTCGCCCCGCACGGCGATGTCGACGAAATCGCCACCTTCTTCGACACGGACATTACGGATGATGAGATCGAATTGTTGATCGCTGGCGCTCACAGCAGGATCGCGCCTCCGTCGCTGCGCGGATCGTGAGCGCCATCGATCGCTCCGTCTTTTCCGATACGGATCACGCCGGCTTGGCCGCCAAGCGGACTAAGAGCGTCGATGGTCGATATCTCATGTCCCATGGCGGCAAGCGCGGAGACCAGTTCGGCGCCGGTGTTTTCCTCGATCTTCAGGCTGTCGCGGCTGTCCGAGAATGTGCGGCCGAGCAAAAAACGCGGGCGTGCGAGCGCTGTAGCGGGATCCAGGCCGTGGTCGATCAGCAGGCTGAGCAGCAGTGACAGCGTCTGTGGCTGGCCGTCTGCCCCTTGCGTACCATAGACCAGATGCGGGCGCCCGTTCTTCAATGCAAGACCTGGATTGAGGGTATAGAAGGGACGTTTTCCAGGCAGGATATAATTGGGGCTCGCAGGATCGGTGCTGAAGGCTGCGCCCCTGTTTTGCCAGAGGAGGCCCGTGTCGCCGACTACCACGCCGCTGCCCCAGTCGAAGTAGAGGCTTTGCAGCAGCGACGCGCATCTCCCATTGGCATCCACGGCGGCAAGCAGCGCCGTGTCTCCGTGCCGATAGTCTCGCGGCCAGGGCAAGGCCCATGCCGGATCGATCGCAGCGGCCTTGGCCACGAGGCGGTCCGGATCGAGAAGGTGTTTCGAGACATCCGCGGCGAAGCGAGGGTCGGCGATTGCGTGCCGGTCGAGGAACGCCTGTTTTACCGCCTCGATCAGCGCATGATAATAGGCCGGGCTGTCCGGCGGCAAATCCGCCATCGGCAGATGGCCGAGCACACCCATGATGCCGAGGGTAGTGATGCCTTGGGTCGGCGGCGGCGGAGTAAGGAGTATCGTGTCGCGATAGGCCTGCTGGAGGGGAGCGACAATATCGGTTCGTGTGGAGGCAAGATCGGCGGCGGAGAGCGGAGAACCGGCCTCGGCAAGCCCGCTTACAATCCGGCGGGCGAGCGCCCCCTCGTAGAATTCGCGCGCGCCGTGACGGGCTATGGCCTCGAGCGTTTGCGCCAAGGCGGGCTGCTGCTGAATGCCGCCGGATCGGAAGAGAGCGGCGAAGCCCGACCAGTCGTTCAGTTCAGCGCTTCGGAATTGGTGCCAGAAGGCCTGCGACTTGCTGACCTCGAAGCCATCATTCGCGAGCGCGATGGCGTCGTCGAGAAGAGGCGGCAATTGTTCGGTGCCTGCCCATTTGTCTGTGGAATAGGCAAGCGCTTTCTCCCAGCTGTCCACGAGGCAAGCTGTCGTGAGCGTGGAGGCAGGCCCTCGCAAAGGAATGTCCCCCCGCGGTATGACCGCCGCTGCCTGGCCGATGCCAAGGAAGGTCCGTGCATCGCCTTTCTCGTCCGCCACGAGCCAGACAGCATCGCCGCCGAGCCCGCAGAAATGAGGGTAGGTTACCGACAAGGCAGCCCCGGCGGCAATAAGCGCCTCGATTGCATTGCCGCCGCGCCTGAGCACCTTTGCGCCAGCTTTGCTGGCCAGCCAATGCGGTGTCGCGATCATGGCGGTTGAAGGTGACGCATTGGTTTGAGCGGTCTGTTTGGTGAAAGAAGTCATGAGCGGTTTTCAGCGGTATTTCCGACGGCGATGTGGCCCGGCTTTCGAATGGCGGCCGAGAGTTTCGGCAGATGCGCAGCTGCCGGAGTCACGAAATCGTCTTTCGGATCAAGGATAGTGAGATTGTGATCGGCATGGATGAAATCCTGGCAGCATGGTCTGAAAGGCCAGGCATGCAATACCGGTGCCATAAGGGGCGACCATTGGACGAAGCTGGCATCTTCGATATCAAGCTTTTGTATTTGTTGAGATTAAATTGATCTGCGTCACGCCTGATTGCGCGTTGCCCGGTGCAAATTCTGGGCATGAACCGCCGTCAATGCCTGCGAATTCACATGGACTTGCATAGATGGCGGAAAAAGCGGCGGCCGGTCGTCATCATGCTCCCGTGCCGATAGCAATCGGATTTTTCAACGTGGCCGGCTAGGGCGAAGCGCGCTGTTGGATATTGCTGCGCTCCAACGCTTCAAATCATCACGCCGGAGGACATTATCGGAGAGGCGTTTGTGCACATGGAGCCGCAGTTTGCCTCCCGCCAGATGAATACTTTACAATATACTGGTGCGGAGCCGAATTTCGCCGTTGAATACGAGGCCTTTGCAGCAACGTGGGCTTTGCTCGCAGCCGGCGTTGGACTCGCCGAGCCGTGGGAGGATGTTTTATGAGCATCCGCTCATTGTACAATATAGGCGGCAAGTTCTTCAGGCGTTCCTTGCGGAAAGGCTTCTTTCAGATAATCCAGAAACGCCGACACGCGTGCACTGAGGAGCCGCCGTGTCGGATAAAGCGCCCAAAGAGCAGTCTGAAATCCTTCCACGCCGCCCCAGCTGACAAGCGCGCCGGTGGCCAGATCGGAGCTGGCGAGCGACAGAGGCAGACGCGCTGCGCCCACTCCGGCGCGAACGGCATCACGAACCATCATGAACGAGGAGAAGCTCAGAACTGGCCTTGCCGCGAGGGCCAACTTTCCCGCGGGTGCCGCCACTTCCCATGATTCGATCTGGCCCGTCAATCCACGGGTGACGGCAGGAACGACATCGCCGTCTGACGGGTGCGCCAGTTCAGGACTTGCCACGACCACCAGGCGATCGCGCAGGAAAATGCGCCCGACCAGGCTTGCATCCGGCTCAGGATTGACGCGAATGACCAGATCATAGGCTTCTTCAATCATGTCGACGATCCGGTCTTCCGTTGTTGTCTCCAGTTGCACCTCGGGGTATTTCAGGACGAATCCTGCCGCAAGTTTTCCCAACGCCGTCTGGGAAAATAGCAGTGGTGCACTGATCCGCAGCCGGCCTCGGGGACTATGTCCGCCCGATGCAATCGCCTTTGTCGTTTCCTCGATCTCGGTCAGCAGCGCGCCCGTTCGCTCGAACAGAGCACGGCCCTCCTCCGTTAACTTCAGCGCTCGTACGCCGCGCTCGAATAGGCGCAGGTCGAGGTTTGCCTCCAGTTCGGCCACGCGCCGCGACAGGGTTGCCTTCGGACGACCTGCTGCCCGCGCAGCCTTTCCGAATCCGCCATGGCGGGCGACCAGATTGAAATCGGCAAGGGCGAGCAAATCCATGCGTTCCACCAGTGAGACGATTCGTCCAAATATAGCGTCTATCGGTATCAATGTGGATCATTAAATTGATGGTTGTCAACTGAACCCCAACGCGGAGTAATCACAATGACCATCCTTGTTACTGGTGCCACCGGCCGTGTCGGCCATCATGTCGTCGATCAGCTCGCCAAGCGCGGTGCAAACGTTCGCGTGCTGACCCGCGATCCCTCGAAGGCCAATGTCCCGGCCGGCGTCGAGGTCGCTCAGGGCGACCTGCTCGACATCGATGCCCTGCGCAGCGCCTTCAACGGCGTCAGCACGCTCTTCCTGCTCAACGCCGTTACCGGCGACGAATTCACGCAGGCGATCATAACGCTCAACATCGCCCGCGAAGCGGGCGTCGAACGGGTCGTCTATCTATCGGTCTTCGAAGCCGATCGCGCGGTGAACGTACCGCATTTCGCGGTCAAATTCGGCGCCGAGCGCATGCTCGTGCAGATGGGTTTCAGTGCCACCATCCTGCGGCCGACCTACTTCATCGACAATGAGCTGATGATCAAGGACGTGATCCTGGGTCACGGCGCCTATCCGATGCCGATCGGCAGCAAGGGAGTGGCCATGGTCGATGCGCGCGATATTGCCGAGGTTGCGGCGATCGAGCTGATCCGTCGCGACCAGGCTCCCGGCAAGCTGCCGATCGAGACCATCAATCTGGTCGGACCCGACACGCTCATCGGCCAGGACATAGCGAAAATCTGGTCTGACCTCCTGGGCCGACCGATCGTATATGGCGGCGATGACCCCAGCGGTTTCGAGCAGAACATGGCGAGCTTTATGCCGAAGTGGACGGCTTATGAAATGCGCCTGATGGCCGAACGCTATGTCAGCGATGGCATGATCCCAGAGATCGGCGATGTCGAACGGCTGATCAAGATCCTGGGCCGCCCCCTGCACAGCTATCGCGACTTTGCGGCCGAGATCGCGCGCGCGGCGTAAGGGCCGCGCCAACCACGCCGACTAGGAGGTTCACCATGATTGACCGGGCCGCCACGGTCCTGCTGAACGCCTTCGGCGAAATCACGCTGACGCGCAACGCTGCGACTGTTTCAGGTGCCCGCGGCCCGGTACTATCGTCCTTTTTTCAAAGCGGTGGTCCGGCCCCGTTCGCCGGAAGCAGACAGGATTTCGCAGCTTTCCGTATGCGACGGTGCGGGTACGTCTGCGGCAAAGGCTTTGGGACAGATGCCGATCTCATGTCCTTCGATTCGGAAGAAGGCCACGCCTCCCGTCTCCAGCGCCAGCCGCAGCTGCGCCTCCGTCGCCCGATGCAAACTGTGCCGATTGCCCTCATAGTCGCGGATCGTGCTGCGCGACACGCCCGAGCGGTCCGCAAGATCCACCTGCGTCCAGTCAAGGAAGCCGCGGGCTGCTCGGCAGAGCGCTGGTGTCAAAATCATCACCGTTTCACCTTGACGCAGGGTTCTATGCTGCCCATATTGGGCGATATCTGTCATATAGGACAGAATTTGCCGGTTTTCCAGGGGTTTTGCCGACATGGCAGTCTGATGTGATCCGGCCAAGCTAGGGAATGACGTTTTGGGATAACCAGCGGGCCTGTTTTCATTCTTGTACTTCTGGCTCTGCCGTTTATCGGAAGTCTTCTTTCCGTTTGCCTGCTGCGCACGCAGTCGCGGCGCGTTCCGGCCTCGATCGCCGGAACGATCACATTTCTGGCACTCTTGATTTCAGCGAGCTTCTATCCAGCCGTCAAGGACGGCGGCGTGGTTCGCTATCGCTTGGAATGGCTGCCGCAGATGGGGCTCGACTTCAGCCTCAGGATGGATGGATTTGCCTGGCTGTTTTCGCTCGTCATCACCGCCATCGGCTTCCTCGTTATCGTCTATGCCCGCTATTACATGTCGGAAGAGGACCCCGTTGCGCGCTTCTTCTCCTTCCTGCTCGCCTTCATGGGCGCGATGCTTGGCATCGTGCTGTCGGGCAATGTCATCCTGCTCTCGATATTCTGGGAGCTGACGAGCATCTTTTCTTTCCTGCTGATCAGCTATTGGCACAATACAGCTGCCGCGCGCGACGGCGCCCGCATGGCGCTGACGATTACCGGAATCGGTGGGTTCTGCCTGCTGATCGGGCTGATCCTGCTCGGCCATATCGTCGGCAGCTACGATCTGGACAAGATCCTGGCGTCGGGCGATATCATCCGCAACCATCCGCTTTATTCGCCGGCACTGGTGCTGATCCTGCTGGGCGCGCTGACGAAGAGCGCGCAGTTCCCATTCCATTTCTGGCTTCCGAATGCGATGGCGGCGCCGACGCCGGTCTCCGCCTACCTGCATTCAGCTACGTTGGTGAAGGCCGGCGTCTTTCTGCTGGCGCGCTTCTGGCCGGTTCTGGCCGGCACGGATGAATGGTTCTATATCGTCGGAGCCGCCGGCATCATCACGCTGCTGCTGGGCGCCTATTTCGCGATGTTCCAGCAGGACCTTAAAGGGCTGCTTGCCTATTCGACGATCAGCCATCTCGGCCTCATCACCACCTTGCTCAGCCTCGGCAGCCCGCTTGCCACGGTCGCCGCCATCTTCCACATGCTGAACCATGCGACCTTCAAGGCGTCGCTGTTCATGGCGGCGGGCATCATCGATCACGAGACCGGGACGCGCGATATGCGCCGTCTGAGCGGTCTGTTCCGCTATATGCCATTCACGGGGGCGCTTGCGATCGTCGCGAGTGCCGCCATGGCCGGCGTTCCGCTGCTCAATGGTTTTCTGTCGAAGGAAATGTTCTTCGCCGAAGCGATCGAAACCCATGCGGATTCCATCCTCGATCGGTCGCTCCCCTATGTGGCGACGCTTGCAAGCGTCTTCAGCGTGGCCTATTCGCTGCGCTTCATTCAGACGGTCTTCTTCGGGCCGGCGCCGACCGATCTGCCGATCGGCAAGCCGCATGAACCGCCGCGCTGGATGCGCTTCCCCATCGAGCTTCTGGTCGTGGTGTGCCTTGTCGTCGGCATCGTTCCCGCTCTATCGGTGGCGCCCTTCCTGCATGCGGCCGTGGTCAGCGTTCTCAACGCCGACACGCCGCAATATAGCCTCTCGCTCTGGCACGGTTTCAATCTGCCGCTCGTCATGAGCATTATTGCCCTAGTCGGCGGCACGGTGTTCTATTTCGCCTTCAAGGATTATTTTTCGCGATGCGAGGATGGCCCGCCCATCTTCCGCCGCCTGAAGGGGCAGCGCATTTTCGAGCGAGTATTGGTCGAGGTTTCCTGGCATTGGGCGAGAACAGCTGAAAAGCGGATCGGCACGCGCAAGCTGCAGCCGCAGCTTCGCTGGGTCGTCGTGACAGGGTTTGCCGCCGGCCTGCTGCCGCTTTACTTGTCCGGTTTTGAAGCCAAGCATTTTTCGTTCCTGGGTGCCGATCCGGTCTTCGCCGCGGTCTGGGCGATTGGCATTTGCCTTGCGATCGGCACCGCCTTTTTTGCCAAATATCACCGGCTTGTTGCCTTGGTGATGCTGGGCGGTGTCGGGTTGATCGTCTGCGTGACGTTCATCTGGCTGTCCGCGCCGGATCTGGCGATTACCCAGCTGCTCGTTGAGATCGTCACCACGGTTCTCATCCTGCTGGGCTTGCGCTGGTTGCCGAAGCGGACGGAAGGGATCGACGATACGGTCGATCTGCGCGCTCGTTTCCGCCGCTTCCGCGATCTGGCGCTGGCGGTCGTCTGCGGCGTCGGCATGATGTTTATTTCCTACGCCGTCATGACCATGCCTGTGCCCGACGCCATCGCGAATTACTTCCTCGAAAACGCTTATTCGAAGGGCGGTGGTCACAACGTCGTCAACGTCATCCTGGTCGATTTCCGCGGCTTCGATACCCTGGGCGAAATCGCCGTCCTCGGTGTCGTCGCCCTGACCGTCTATGCGCTCCTGCGTCGTTTCCGTCCGGCACCCGACAGCATGGAAATGCCGGAACAGCAACAGATCCAGAACCGTTTCGACGAGGAACGGCCGGAGCGTTCGGCCGGCGATACAGTGCGCGACTACCTGCTCGTGCCGTCCGTCATCATGCAGTGGATCTTCCCTTTCGTGATCGCTCTTTCGGTCTATATCTTCATGCGGGGGCATGACGCGCCAGGCGGCGGTTTCGCGGCCGGTTTGACGCTCTCGATCGCCTTTCTGCTGCTATATCTGGCCGGCGGCACGCGCTGGGCGGAGGATCGCATCCGTATCCTGCCGCTGCGATGGATGAGCGCCGGGCTCCTGATTGCGACCGCGACGGGTATCGGTGCCTGGTTCTTCGGCTATCCGTTCCTCACCTCGCATTTCCAGTATCTCGACGTACCGTTGATCGGCAAGGTTCCGGCGGCAAGCGCGCTGCTCTTCGATCTCGGCGTTTTCATGCTTGTGGTGGGATCCACAGTCCTGATTCTCGTGGCGCTCGCGCACCAGTCGATCCGCATCAACCGTTTGCGCGCTCTCGATGCCGACAAGGCAAAGGGGGATTGATGGAACTCATCCTGTCCATAGCAATCGGTGTGATGACGGCTTGCGGCGTCTGGCTGATCCTGCGTCCGCGCACCTATCAGGTTATCATCGGACTGTCCTTGCTCTCCTATGCGGTCAATCTCTTCATTTTCGGAGTGGGCGGGGTAAAGACGAATGTGCCGCCTCTGCTTGGTAATGGCACTGCAACGCACGCTCTGGCAGACCCGGTGCCGCAGGCCCTGGTGCTGACGGCGATCGTTATCGGCTTTGCGACGACGGCCTTGTTCCTCGTGGTGCTGCTTGCCTCGCGCGGCCTGACCGGTACGGACCACGTCGATGGCAGGAGCGACCGGAAATGACAGGCTGGTCACACCATCTCATCATCGCGCCGATCCTCGTACCCCTGATTGCGGGTGCGCTGCTTGTCTTCATCGACGAGCGTTCACGTACGCTGAAGGCGCTCATCAGTCTGGCGGCAACGCTGCTGCTTGTGGGCATTGCGCTTGCGCTTTTCCGTACGGAGGGGGAATCGGCCGGTCTGGAACGCGCTTATCTTCTTGGAAACTGGAGCGCACCCTTCGGCATCGTGCTCGTGCTCGATGGGCTGTCGGCGCTGATGCTGCTGCTGACATCTGTTGTCGCCGTTGCCGCGCTGATATTCGCGCTCGCGCGCTGGCACGCGGTCGGCGCTCATTTTCACACCATGTTCCAGCTGCTGCTGATGGGCGTCAACGGCGCGTTCCTGACTGGCGATCTCTTCAACCTCTTCGTCTTCTTCGAAGTCATGCTGGCGGCATCCTACGGCCTCCTGCTGCACGGCTCCGGGCCGCTTCGCGTCAAGGCGGGCATGCATTACATTGCCGTCAATCTGGCGGCGGCACTGCTTTTCCTCATCGGTGTCAGCCTGATCTATGGCACGGCGGGAACGTTGAACATGGCGGATCTTGCCGTGCGCATCCCGGAAATGTCGGCCGATCGCCGCATGCTGATGCAGGCGGGTGCCGGCGTGCTCGGCATCGCATTCCTCATCAAGGCCGGCATGTGGCCTCTCTGCTTCTGGCTGCCGACAGCCTATAGTGCTGCCTCCGCGCCGGTGGCGGGCATATTCGCCATTCTTAGCAAGCTCGGCATCTACGTCATCCTGCGCTTGACCATGCTTCTGTTCAGCACCGGCCCGTCCGCCGGTTTCGGCGCGACCGTGCTTCTTTATGGCGGCACGGCAACGTTGATCTTCGGCACGGTCGGTGTGCTGGCGTCGCAGGCGCTTGGGCGGCTGGCCGGTTTTTCGGTGCTGGTTTCGTCCGGCACGCTGCTGATGGTGATCGGCATCAACGACGGCTCCATCTCGTCCGGCGCGCTGATGTATCTCGTCAGCTCGACACTGACGATCAGCGCCTTCTTCATGCTGATCGAGCTCGTCGAGCGCGGCCAGGATGCCGGCGCCAGCGTTCTCGCCGTTACGATGGAAGCCTATGGAGATGCCGAGGAAGGAGAGCCGACGGAAGGCGACGGCGTGACCATGCCCGGCACCATGGCGATGCTCGGCATCTGCTTTGCCGCCTGCGGCATCCTGCTTGCCGGCCTGCCGCCTCTTTCCGGCTTCGTCGCCAAGTTCGCCATGCTCTCGGCCATGATGGGAACCGGTGCGATCGGCATCCCGCCGAGCGCTGCCGTCTGGGCCTTGATCCTGCTCGTCATTCTCTCCGGCATTGCCGCCCTCATCGCCATGACGCGTGCCGGCATACGCACATTCTGGAGCTCGCTCGAGGGTACGGTTCCGCGGGTGCTCGTTATTGAGATCGTGCCCGTCATGGGTCTGCTTGCCTTGACGCTGGCATTGACCGTTTGGGCCGGACCCGTCATGCAATATATGGATTCGACCATCCGCACGCTCAGCGATCCCAATGTCTATGTCGATGCTGTCCGCAATGCTGTGGTTGCTCCGGCAAAAGCGGGAGGTCTGTGATGCTGCCTTACCCGCTTCTGGCGCTGAGCCTGATCCTGATGTGGCTGCTGCTGAACGGCTTCACGCTCGGGCAGCTTGTCCTCGGCATCGTCGTTTCGGTTTTCGCCTCCTGGGGGATGGCATTGCTGCGGCCGGAAAAGCCGCGGCTGCGGAAATGGTATCTGCTGCCCAAGCTTTTCTTCCGGGTCGTTTTCGACGTTTTGAAATCGAACGTCCAGGTGGCCTGGATCATCCTGAGAGGGCGCTCGCGCAAGACGACACCGGGTTTCGTGGTTCTTCAGCTCCGGTTGCGGGATCAGATTCCGTTGGCGCTGCTTGCGGTTATCCTCACCAGCACGCCAGGATCTGCGTGGCTGGAATATGATTCCAACGATAATAGTGTTCTGCTGCATGTCCTCGATCTCGAAAACGAGGCGCAATGGCGCGAAACTATTGCCAATCGCTATGAAAGCCTGCTGCTGGAGATATTCGCATGAGCGCCATGGTCATCCAGATATCCGTCACGATTGCGCAGATGATGATTGTGGCGGCGATGGCGATCGCCTCCATTCGCATGTTCCGTGGACCGCGCGCGCAGGATCGCATCATCGCGCTCGACACGCTCTATGTGAACGCCATGCTGCTTCTGCTGACCTTCGGCATCGGCACAGGTCGCGTCGTCTATTTCGAGGCGGCGCTCGTCATCGGCATGCTGGGCTTTGTCGCAACGGTTGCGCTCGCGAAGTTCCTGATGCGCGGGGAGGTGATCGAATGACAACACCGTTTGAAAGCGTGCCCCTTTGGGCGGCGATCCCGGTCGGCGGATTTCTCATCCTCGGTGCCTTCCTGACATTCGTAGGCGCGATCGGCTTCTTGAGACTTGGAACGTTCTACGAGCGCATCCATGCGCCGACATTGGGAACGAGCGGAGGCATCGGTGCAATCATGATTGCGTCGATGATCTTCTTTTCGGTCTCGACACGGTCGCTGGTGCTTCACGAGTTCCTGATCGGCATCTTCGTAACCGTGACGACACCGGTCACCTTCATGCTGCTCGCCCGCGCGGCGCTGCATCGGGATCGTGCCGAACAGAACGGCGATGTTCCTCGCAAGCAATCGGCTGACGAGGCCGTGAAAGGGCATTCGTCGTAGACGTCCTCTCCATTCTTTCATAATCGGCGAATGCAGGATGGCAGTGTGTGTCGTGCGGGGGTAAGAAGGGCATGAATTGGGCCGGTCGGGCATTATTCACTGAAGCGGAGTAGGAAATGGCGAAGATTGCGCTGGCGATTCATGGTGGTTGTGGCGTCATGCCGGAAGACAGCATGACGCAGGAAGAATGGGAGGGCGCGCGTCGTGACCTAGCCGCGGCCCTCAGCGCCGGCTATGCACGCCTGAAGGCCGGCGACAGCGCGGTCGATGCGGTCGAAGCCGCAGTCGTGGTCATGGAGGACAGCCCGCATTTCAATGCTGGCCACGGCGCGGCGCTCAACGAGAACGGCCTGCACGAGCTCGATGCCTCGATCATGGATGGCGCAACCCTTGAGGCTGGTGCCATCAGTGCCTCGCGCGCAATCCGCAATCCGGTCAAGGCTGCCCGCGCATTGATGGAGGATGGTCGCGCCGTCTACATGACCGGACCTGCGGCCGATCGTTTCGCCGAGGTCAAGGGTCTCCAGGTCGAGCCGCAATCCTATTTTACCACGCCGAAGCGGGTCGGCGCCCTGGAGGCAATGAGACGCCATGCGGCTGCCGGCACCGACGGAACGGAGAACGAGAAGCACGGCACGGTCGGCGCCGTGGCGCTCGATGCAGCCGGCCACCTGGCCGCCGCGACCTCGACCGGCGGCTACACCAACAAGCCGGAAGGGCGCGTGGGCGACAGTCCGATCATCGGCGCAGGCACCTATGCGCGCGATGGCGTCTGCGCCGTATCAGGCACGGGGCAAGGCGAATTTTTCATCCGCCATGTCCTGGGGCACGAGGTGGCGTCCCGCATCGCCTATCTGAAGCAGGATATTGCAACTGCGGCGGACGGGCTCATCAATCATGATCTCGCACCTCATCGGATCGGTGCCGGGCTGGTGGCCATAGACGCGCAGGGCGTCGCGGTTGCGCCTTACAATACGCCGGGAATGTTTCGCGGTTGGGTGACGCCCGAAGGCCATGCTTTCGTTGCGACCCATGACCAGATCTACGAAATCGAGCTGTGAGAGGAACTTGATGGCGTCGGCATGCGATCCGTGTTCCGTTGTCGAAATGGAACATGGGCCATATCTCGGCGCGGTCATGAATCCCGAAGTTCGGGCCGAGGCGTGTGCTTGGCTTGGCGCGCAAGCTCATAGCAGCATTGGGTGATGGTTTCGCGCCGCGACTGCGAGAAAAGCTCCCTGGCACCGACGGGCATGAAGCCCAGCCTTGTCAGTACCCGTCCCGATGCCGGATTATCAAAGGCGTGGCCGGAGCCGAGGCTCGACAGGCCGATTTCGTAAAAGACGAAGTCGATCAGCGCTTGCGCTGCCTCGAAGGCGTAAGCCTTGCCCCATGCCGATTTCTCCAGCCAGTAGCCAAGGCTGCCGCTGCCGCCGACGATGCTGTCGACATCGACGATGCCGATCACTCTATCCTCCAGCTCGATGGCGAAGCGATAGGCGCTGCCGTCAGTCCATTCGTGCTCGTGGCTGGCAAACCAGTGGCCGATCTCCCTCCGATCGGGAGGGTAGGTGGCGTTGCTCAGCATGCGCGTTACTTCCCAATCGTTCTGGATTTCGAATGCTCGTTCTGCGTCGGCTGTGGATGTGGGACGCAGGCGGAGCCGCGTCGTCTCGATGGATAGGCGGGGAATGAATCTGGGGTGCATCTTAGAGCGCGCCTTGCCGACGGGGGCTGCCTATGGGCGGATTTGGAGAGAATGTTCCCGGTGTGCCATCTATGCGTGAAGCGGCGATGAAGGCAAGTATCGCGCGATTTTATCTGTCGCTTATTTTTTAGTGCCAGACAATATATTGCCGCAATGGGCGGGCAGAAGCGCCGCCTCTTGCAGACATAGCCTTTGCAGGAAATGTGGGACCGGCCGTAAGAGCGTTCCCTTTACGAGGGGCGAACCCCCTCTTGCGGTCCGGTCCTTTCGATCCTCATATCCTCTTGATCGAAGCAGGCACCGGCTTCGATCTCTTTGCCTCCGCCAATATGGCACATCCGCGGCGTCTTGCTTAGGGCGGCCTTGCGGAAGATGCGATATGTTTCGCCCGCAACCGGCTTTGTGTGCTGGCGCGCGCCGATCTCGGCTTGACGACGGAGAATTTTCTTGCAGTTCTATCAGATCCGACCGTGAGGATTGGCACGTTCACCTAGAAGCTCGGCGGAGTGCAAGCACTGATGACCTCGCAAGCAATCGGGCCGACGCAGCGGAAGCGATGCGGGCGGCGGCTCTCGAAATAATAGGCATCGCCAGGGCCGAGAATGCGCCGCTCGTCGTCAACGGTGACTTCGAGGCGACCGGACAGGACGATGCCGCCTTCCTCTCCTTCATGCACCAGAGGCACTTTGCCGGTATCGGCCCCCGGCTGGTAGCACTCCTTCAGGATTTGGAGGCTGCGGCCAAAAAGGTTTTCGCCGATCTGACGATAGGAAATCGGGCCTTTGCCGATTTCGACCAATTCCTCGGCCGCATAGAAAGCCTTCTTCGGCGCTTCCGGTTCGAAGGCAAAGAATTCGGCAAGTCCGATCGGGATCCCGTCGAGAATGCGTTTCAATGCGCCGACGGATGGATTGGCCGAATTGGATTCAATGAGCGAAATTGTCGAATTGGTGACGCCGGCGCGCTTGGCGAGTTCGCGTTGGGAAAGATTGCGCGTCAGGCGCAGATGGCGCAGGCGGTTGCCGATATCGACGGACATCACGGCCTCGGTTTTCAGGTGTTCGAAATATCGAAAATATTTCACAGCATGGAAGTAAAATCAATGGATTAAGGGCGGCAAGAAAAGGACTTGTTCGGATCGGGAAAATGGCTGATGTCAGCAATAGCGCAATGGAGGCGACCATGGACAAGATCACTCATCCCAATACCCCTGTTCTCGACAATTTCTGGATGCCTTTCACGGCAAACCGGCAGTTCAAGGCCGCTCCGCGATTGCTCGCGGCTGCCGATGGCATGTATTATACCGACGTCGACGGCAACAAGGTGCTCGACGGCACGGCAGGCCTCTGGTGCGTCAATGCTGGTCATGGCCGCAAAAAGATCGCGCAGGCGGTCGAGCGTCAGCTTTCCACAATGGATTATGCCCCTACCTTTCAGATGGGCCACCCGATAGCTTTTGACTTTGCCGCAAAGCTTGCCGCGCATGCGCCTGGCGGCCCTGAGGCCGGACTCGATCGTGTGTTTTTCACTGGTTCTGGTTCCGAGTCGGTCGATACTGCGCTCAAGATCGCCATCGCCTATCAGCGGGCGATCGGGCAGGGGACGCGCACGCGTATTATCGGTCGGGAAAAGGGTTACCACGGTGTCGGCTTCGGCGGCATTTCCGTCGGCGGTCTCGTCAACAACCGCCGCGTCTTCCCGCAGATCCCGGCCGATCACATGCGCCACACGCTCGACATCGAGCGCAATGCCTTCAGCAAAGGCTTGCCGGCTCAGGGCGTGGAACTTGCAGAAGATCTGGAGCGGCTGGTCGCACTGCACGGCGCTGAAACGATCGCCGCCGTCATCGTCGAGCCGATGTCCGGCTCCGCGGGCGTCATCCTGCCGCCGAAGGGCTATCTGGAGCGGCTGCGGGCGATTGCCGACAAATACGGCATCCTGTTGATTTTCGATGAAGTGATCACCGGCTTCGGCCGCCTGGGCACGCCGTTTGCGACGGAATATTTCGGTGTCGTTCCCGATCTCGTCACGACGGCGAAAGGCATCACCAACGGCACGATACCGATGGGTGCCGTCTTTGCCAGCCGTAAGGTCTATGACGGCCTGATGACCGGCCCGGAAAACCAGATCGAGCTCTTCCATGGCTATACCTATTCCGGCCATCCGGTCGCCTGTGCCGCCGGCCTTGCGACCATGGAAATCTACGAGGAAGAAGGCTTGCTGA
>NZ_JAUQTZ010000055.1:0-36894 GCF_059803845.1 Rhizobium sp. UFLA01-1127
GCTGAATTCCAAGCCGCGCCGGCGGTTTACGCAAGTTTTCATCGTGCCGTTCCTTGACGGAACGGGTAGGTTATAGGATACCGCTAGAAATCCAGCACTTTGCGAGAGTGATGGAAAGCGGATAATATGCCGCAAGCTTGGAAATACCGAAGCGACGACCAGGCTCGAAAGTGGCCTCGGCGCTTCAGGACAGTGGCAAGGTATCAGGCATGTATCGCGCCTTAACACGCGACATAGAAGTTGTCGTAGAACCGTTTTATCTGGAGGAGCAATCCGACCCGGATGACGATCGCTATGTCTGGGGATATCGCATCGTCATCTCCAACCATTCGAAGAAGGCCGTCAAGCTGGTGACGCGCTACTGGCACATCACCGACATGAACGGCATCGTGGATGAAGTGACAGGCCCCGGCGTGGTCGGCGAGCAGCCGCACTTGAAGCCCGGCGATACCTATGAATATTCCTCGGGCTGCCCACTCGACACGCCCTCAGGCATGATGTTCGGCCATTACCAGATGGAGACGGACGACGGGGAACAATTCCATGTCAAGATCCCCGCCTTCTCTCTCGATACGCCGAACCTGCTGCGTACCCTGAACTAGAGTAGCATCAGGCCGCTTCTATCTCGGACACTTCGAAGCGATAGGTCGTCGAGCAGAACTCGCAGGTCACGGCGATCTCGCCATTGTCCTGGCTTGCATCGATCTCCTCGGCCGTGAAGCCCTTCAATACACCCTTCAGCTTGTCCCGCGAGCATGAACAGCGATCATAGACGGCCTTCGGCTCGTAGACGCGCACGCCACGTTCGTGGAACAGGCGGTACAGCAGCCGCTCGGTGCCGACCTGCGGATCCGTCAGCTCGTCGGCATCGATGGTTTCCACGAGGCTGCGCGCTTCCGCCCAGGCATCGTCCTCGACATGATGGCGCAGGCCGGTATCGCCGTCGCCGCCATGGATATCCGGCTGACGCATGCGTTCAGGCGCCTCGGGAAGGAACTGCGCGATCAAGCCGCCGGCACGCCAGCGATGACGCGGCTTGTTATTCTCATCGCGATCGAAGAGCTCCGCAGCGCCGAGGCGGACGCGGGTCGGAATCTGTTCCGACTGGCGGAAATAGGTGCCGGCAATCTCCTCGAGCGAAGCGCCGTCGAGCGGCACGATTCCCTGATAGGGTTGCGTAAAGCGGCCTTGATCGATGGTGAAGGCGAGCACACCCCTGCCGAGCAGCTGCTCCGGCTCGGTCCGGCCTTCAGCCACTGCCTTTGCCAGCTCTTCTTCATCGAAACGCGCATAGGCCCTGACATTTTCCGGCGTCGAGAAATCGGCGACCAGAAGATCGACAGGACCGTCGCCCTTGGTTTGCACGGTGAACTTGCCTTCGAACTTCAGCGAGGTGCCGAGAAGCACGGTGAGGACGATGGCCTCGGCCAGAAGGCGTGCAACCGGCATGGGATAGTCGTGCCGGGCGAGGATCGCGTCCAGCAGCGGACCGAGCTGCACGGCACGGCCGCGCACGTCCAAACCTTCCACCTGGAAGGGGACGACGTGATCGTCACCGGCGAAATCGAACTGACCCAGCGAGGCGGCATTTTCGGCCATTGCTTTACTCCTGGAGCATGACGCCGAAAAGTGTGAGCGGTTTTCGGGCGACATCATGCTCAATTTCTTTGATTCTAGAGCGGATTCAGATTTTAGGTCGAACAGACCTAAAATCATCCGGCTCTGGTGCCCGCGCCCTTGAGGCGCGGCTTCATATTCTCAGATCGCGCCCAGGCACCAAGCAAGAATCGACTTTTGCGCATGAAGGCGGTTTTCCGCCTCATCGAAGACAACGGATTGCGGACCGTCGATCACCTCGTCCGTCACCTCCTCCCCGCGATGGGCGGGCAGGCAATGCATGAACAAAGCGTCTTTGCCGGCCTGTGCCATCAAAGCCTTGTTGACCTGATAGGGCTGGAAGACGTTGTGACCGCGAGCCCGGTGCTCCTGATTCATGGAAACCCAGGTATCGGTTACTACGCAATCGGCGCCGGCGACCGCGCGGTCTGCGTCATGCGAGAGCATGATTTCGGCGCCCTCGTTGCGAGCCCAGTTCAGATAGTGATCCTTCGGCTCGGAACCAAGGGGTACCGCCATATTCATGCGATAGCCGAAGCGCGCCGCGCCTTCGATCAGCGAATGCAGCACATTGTTGCCGTCACCTGTCCAGGCGAGCGTCTTGCCCTTGATCGGGCCGCGATGCTCTTCGAACGTCATGATATCGGCCATGATCTGGCAGGGATGCGTGTCGTCGGTCAGCGCATTGATGACCGGAACGGTCGCGTGCTCGGCCAGTTCCAGCAGGCGCGAATGATCGGTCGTGCGGATCATGATCGCATCGACATAGCGCGACAGCACCTTTGCCGTATCGCCGATCGTCTCGGCGCGGCCAAGCTGCATTTCGGTGCCGGAGAGGAACAGCGTCTCGCCGCCGAGCTGCCGCATGCCGACGTCGAAGGAGACGCGGGTTCGAGTGGACGGCTTCTCGAAGATCATCGCCAGCATCTTGCCGGCGAGCGGCTTGTCGGCCGTGCCGGCCTTCTGTGCGCTCTTTCGCACGATCGCGTCATCGATGATGTGACGCAGATCGGCAGCCGGAACGGCAGAGAGGTCGAGAAAGTGTTTCGGAGAAGCCATGTCCTTACCTGTGCTCCAGAAAAAACAATAACGCCCGCGTGGGGCACGCATAAGCCCTTAAATCGGCATCGATTTTAGGAAAGCTTATGCGATTCCTAAATGTTACTGCGTCCTTTGCGCGTCGCCCGACGCGCGGCGCAGTAATCGCCCCATCTACGGGCGTTGAGTTCAAGCCGATTTCTTGGCGCGGGCAGAGCGCGCGCGCTCCGCGGCACGTTCCAGGCGGGCAAGACCTTCGCGCGCTTCTTCAGCGGTCACCACCAGCGGCGGCAGCAGGCGGATGACATTGTCGCCGGCCGGAACGCCAAGCAGATGCTCGGCGCGGATCGCCTGCAGTAGGTCCGCCTGCGGAATGGCCGCCTTGACGCCGAGCATCAGCCCTTCGCCGCGAACGTCTTCGATGATATCTGGAAAACGATCCTTGAGCGAGGCGAGCCCCTGGCGGAAAACCAGCGCGACATCGCGCACATGCTGCAGGAAGCCTTCGGCAAGCACGATGTCGAGAACGGCATTGCCGACCGCCATGGCGAGCGGATTGCCGCCATAGGTCGACCCATGCGTGCCCGCCTTCATGCCCGAAGCGGCTTCCGCCGTCGCAAGGCAGGCGCCGAGCGGGAAACCGCCGCCGATACCCTTGGCAACGGCCATGATGTCAGGCTCGATACCGGCCCATTCATAAGCAAAGAGCTTGCCCGTACGGCCGACGCCGCATTGCACTTCATCGAGGATCAACAGCAGGCCGTGCTCGTCGCAGATCTGGCGCAGTCCGCGCAGGAATTCGTTGGTGGCCGGGCGGATGCCGCCCTCGCCCTGTACTGGCTCGATCAGGATCGCGGCCGTCGCCTCGGTGATCGCGGCACGCACGGCATCGAGATCGCCGAACTGCACCTGATCGAAGCCCGGCGCCTTCGGGCCGAAGCCCTCGATGTACTTTTCCTGACCGCCGGCGGCGATCGTCGCGATGGTGCGGCCGTGGAAGGCGCCCTCGAAGGTGATGATGTGGAACTTTTCGGGATGCCCCTTGGCGAATTGATAGCGCCGCGCCGTCTTGATGGCGCATTCCAGTGCCTCGGCACCGGAGTTGGTGAAAAATACCTTGTCGGCGAAGGTCGCCTCCGTCAGCCGCTTCGACAGCTTCTCCTGACCGGGCACTTCGTAGAGGTTGGACAGATGCCAGACCTTATCGGCCTGTGCCTTCAGCTCCGCGACGAGATGGGGATGCGCATGGCCGAGAGAATTGACGGCAACGCCGGCTGCGAAATCGAGGTAGCGTTCGCCATTTTCGGTAACCAGCCAGACGCCCTCGCCTCGCTCAAACCGCAGCGGAGCGCGCAGATAGGTGTCATAAAGCGGCGTGGTCTCGGCCATGGCCATATCTCCTGATCACAACTTTAAGGACCGATCGCTTCCATTTGATGAAACAGGCCCGAAAAAATCAAAAATGCCGCCTTGCGGCGGCTCGGGCACTATTGATGTTTTGCACCGCGATGTCAACAAAACTGGCGTTTAGCAGGTGCGAGAAAGCGCTTGCGGGCAAAAGAGATGGGTTCGGCGGCGGCTATTGCAGAAATGCCACGCCGGGACAGCAAGTTGGGGAAAACCTCGAAATCGATTCCTCAAGATTCCCGCGACTCTTGTCACGGAGTCAGCCTCACACTAGGTTAAAAAGCAATTGCTAGACTGCATGCGGCGGAACTAGTCACCACAATTTTAGAGCGTTTCGCGCCTCGTTTCCATGCGAGGCAATGGTGAGGGATTCTGCCATCGGAAACGCGACAGCGGAGACAGGGCATGAATTGGACAGACGAACGCGTCGAGAAGCTGAAAAAGCTATGGTCCGAAGGGTTGAGCGCCAGCCAGATCGCTGCGCAGCTTGGCGGAGTGAGCCGTAATGCCGTTATCGGCAAGGTACACCGCCTCAACCTTCCCGGCCGAGCGAAGGCAGGCGGCACGACAACCGCGGCGCGCACGCCGAAGCGCAGCGCCACAGCTCCTCGCGCCACGAGCTACGGATCGCGCGTTGCCACCCGCACCGTAATCACCCGCCAGCAGGGTGCAACCATGCTGAAGGAAGAGATCGAGGTTGATTCCGTCAACGAAATCCAATATCGCCCGGCTGCAAACGTCGTCGTTCCGATCTCCCGCCGGCTTGGCTTGACGGAGCTGACGGAACGCACCTGCAAGTGGCCAGTCGGCGATCCGCTGAAGGACGATTTCCACTTCTGCGGCAATGACAGCCCGGATTCGTCGCCTTACTGCACCTATCACCAGCGCATGGCATACCAGCCGGTGCATGATCGCCGCCGAAACAACGGTTAAGCGTCACATTGTGCAGCAGATTTAAAGCGCTACAGCGACCTTTGCGCGCCACATATGGTGCGCGGCGCTGCAAATGAGAAACGGGCCACTCGAGGCCCGTTTTTCTATTTCCGCCGCTATGTAGTGATGCCCGAGCGGCCTTGCCGCTCAGGCTTCCATGGAATAGCCCGCGCCGCGAACGGTGCGGATGACATCCTGCATATTGGAGAAATTGAGCGCCTTGCGCAGGCGGCCGACATGAACGTCGACAGTGCGTTCGTCGACGTAGATATCGTGGCCCCAGACACCGTCGAGCAACTGTGAGCGCGAGAAGACGCGGCCCGGCGAGGACATCAGGAATTCCAGCAGGCGGAATTCCGTCGGCCCCAGCCGCACTTCGCGGCTCTTGCGGTGGACACGGTGAGTTTCGCGGTCCAGCTCGATATCGCCGCAACGCAACACCGTGGAGAGAACCTCCGGGCGGGCACGGCGCAGCATCGCCTTGACGCGAGCCATCAGCTCCGGCGTCGAGAACGGCTTGACGACGTAGTCGTCCGCGCCGGTGGAAAGGCCACGCACGCGCTCGCTTTCCTCGCCGCGGGCGGTCAGCATGATGATCGGCAGGCGCTCGGTCTCCGGCCGCATGCGCAGCCGGCGGCAGAGCTCGATACCGGACACGCCGGGGAGCATCCAGTCGAGGATCAGGAGATCGGGGATGCGCTCCTGGAGACGCAGCTCGGCCTCATCGCCTCTGAGGATCGTATCTACCTCGAAGCCTTCAGCCTCGAGATTGTAGCGCAGCAGAACGCTGAGCGCTTCCTCGTCTTCTACAACAGCAACTCTCGGAACCATGCGCCTATGGTCTCCTTTCTTCGCTTCCAAATTATTCCGTCACCGCGCCGACGGTGTTGGCGGTATCATCCTTCGGGCGCTCGCCTTCCGGCTGAGCACCAGTCGCCATGTAATAGATCGTCTCGGCGATGTTGGTGGCATGGTCGCCGATGCGCTCGATGTTCTTGGCGCAGAAGAGAAGATGCGTGCAGGTGGTGATGTTGCGCGGATCTTCCATCATGTAGGTCAGCATCTCGCGGAAGAGCGAGGTATACATGGCGTCGATTTCCTCGTCGCGTTCGCGGATCGACACGGCCTTGTCCGGCGAGCGGGTGGCGTAAACGTCCAGAACTTCCTTGAGCTGGCTCAATGCCAGTTCGGAGAGATGCTCGATGCCGCGGGCAAGACGGCGGGGGACGCCGGTGCCCTGTACGGCAATGACGCGCTTTGCAGTGTTCTTGCCGAGATCGCCGACGCGCTCCAGATCGGAGGCGATGCGGATCGAGCCCATGATTTCGCGAAGGTCGGCGGCCATCGGCTGACGGCGGGCGATCGTGACGATCGCCTTGTCGCCGACTTCGCGCTCGGCATGGTCGAGAACCACATCGTCGGAGATGACCTTCTGGGCCAGGGCCGCGTCGCTGTTGACCAGGGCGCGTACGCTGTCGCTGACCATCTGCTCGGCCAGGCCGCCCATTTCCGCAATGCGGCGCGTCAGGAACTTCAGGTCTTCGTCGTAGGCTGAGAGAATGTGAGTGGAGACCATTTTTTCTATCCTCAAAGTGAACTGTGTGAAAGGAGCCGCGCGCCTGACATCATCAACCAAAACGGCCCATGATGTAATCCTGCGTGCGGAAATCGTCGGGATTGGTGAACATCTTATCGGTGTCGTTCTCCTCGACCAGATGGCCGAGGTGGAACATTGCGGTGCGTTGCGAGACGCGGGCTGCCTGCTGCATGGAGTGCGTCACGATGACGATGGTGAAATTCTCCCGCAGCTCGTGAATGAGATCCTCGACCTTGGCGGTCGCGATCGGATCGAGCGCCGAGCACGGCTCGTCCATCAGGATGACCTCCGGGCTGACCGCGACGGCGCGGGCTATGCACAGGCGCTGCTGCTGACCGCCGGACAGGCTCGTGCCGGCATCATGGAGCCGATCCTTGACCTCACCCCAGAGACCGGCCTTCTGCAGGCTGGTTTCGACGATATGCTCGAGATCGGCCTTGGAGCGATGCAGGCCATGGATGCGCGGGCCGTAGGCGACGTTCTCGTAGATCGACTTTGGAAACGGGTTGGGTTTCTGGAAGACCATGCCGACGCGGGCACGCAATTCCACGACATCGATGCTATTGTCGTAGACGTCCTGATCGTCGAGCGTGATCTTGCCGGTGACGCGGCATGTCTCGATCGTATCGTTCATGCGGTTGAGGCAGCGCAGGAAGGTGGACTTGCCGCAGCCGGACGGGCCGATGAGAGCCGTGACCGTATTGGCGCGTATCTTCAGATTGACGTCGAAGAGCGCGCGCTTGTCGCCATAGAAGACCGAAACATCCTGGCCGATCATCTTGTAGGGGATCGTCGTCATCTTCCTGGTCAATGCTCTTTCGCTTGCGGCTTCGGTCATCATGTTCATCTTACGACCCTCCCTTACCAGCGCCGTTCGAAGCGCCGGCGCAGCAGGATGGCGCCGATGTTCATCGCGACGAGGAAGAAGAGCAGCACGATGATGGCGCCGGACGTCCTTTCGACGAAGGCACGCTCGGCTTCGTTCGCCCACATGTAGATCTGCACGGGCAGCGCCGTCGAAGGATCGAGCGGCGATGCTGGATAATTGGCGACGAAGGCGACCATGCCGATCAAGAGCAGCGGCGCCGTCTCGCCGAGCGCATGGGCAAGCCCGAGGATCGTGCCCGTCAGAATGCCGGGCATCGCAAGCGGCAGGACGTGATGGAAAACCATCTGCATGCGCGAGGCGCCAAGGCCGAGCGCAGCACTACGGATCGACGGCGGCACTGCCCGCAGCGCCGAGCGCGTCGCGATGATGATCATCGGCAGCGTCATCAGGCTCAATACGAGACCGCCGACCAGCGAAGCCGAGCGCGGCAGGCCCATCGTGTTGATGAAGACCGAGAGGCCCAGGAGACCGTAGACGATCGAGGGCACGGCGGCGAGATTGTTGATGTTGACCTCGATCAGATCCGTCAGCCGGTTCTTCGGCGCGAACTCCTCCAGATAAATCGAGGCGGCGACGCCGATGGGCAAGGCGAGCACGAGCACGGTCAGCATCAGATAGAGCGAGCCGATCAGCGCGACACCGAGCCCCGCAGCTTCCGGCCGGCTCGAATTTCCGGACAGAAAGAAGCCGCTGTTGAAGGCCTTATATAACGCGCCGCTATCGCTGAGCCGTTTCATCCACGCGACCTGGCGGTCGGATACCTTACGGTCCTTCTCACTGACGGTCAGATCGATCTGTCCCTTGCTGGCGGAATCGATGTTGGCGCTGGCCAGGAAGGTGACGTTCTCCGTCGTTCCGATGATCGACGGATTGGCGGCGACCCGGTCGCGAAGCACGATCCTGGCGCCGTCCGATACCATGGCGATCGCTTCACGAACGAGCGCGTGATTGGCGGGATCAATGCCGAGCGCCTTCACCAGCCCTTCTCGCACCAGCACCTGATAATTGGCTGCTATCAGGACCTTCGGATCGCTGCCGCGCCTGCCCGCCGGGTCGATCGTCTTCTCCGCGAATTCGATCGGCAGGGTGATCGACGTCTGCACGAAGGCTGTATAGCCGTTGCCGACCACGGTCGAGACCAGGATAACAAGGAACACAAGACCGAAGATGACGGCTGTGAAGCCGTAGGCGCGAAAGCGGCGCTCGGCGGCATAGCGCCGTCTGATGCCGATATCGCGGCGCATAAACGCACCCGGCGTGAGCCCGCGAGGCATATTCGGCGCTGAGGAGGATACGACGTCGCTCATTCGTATTGCTCCCTGTATCGGCGGACGATGTAGAGCGCATAGACGTTGAGGCACAGGGTCAGGCAGAACAGCGTGATGCCGAGCGCGAAGGCGACGAGTGTCTGCGGCGAGGTGAACTCAAGATCCCCGGTCAGCTGGTTGACGATCTTCACCGTGACGGTGGTCATCGGCTCGAAGGGATCGAGCTGCATGCGCGCCGCTACGCCTGCGGCCAGCACAACGATCATGGTTTCGCCGACGGCCCTCGACGCGGTCATCAGCAGCGCGCCGACGATGCCCGGAAGGGCAGCCGGCAGCAGCACGCGCTTGACCGTCTCGGACCGCGTGGCGCCAAGGCCGAGCGAGCCGTCGCGAAGCGAGCGCGGCACGGCCGTGATGATGTCGTCCGATAGCGAAGAGACGTAAGGAATGAGCATCACTCCCATGACGAAGCCGGCCGTCAAAACGCTCTGCGCCTCGATGAAGCTTCTATAGCTTCCGGTCATCAAGCCATGGATCTCGGCGGAGATATCTCTCAGAAACGGTCCGACGGTCACGAGGGCGAAAAAGCCGTAGACGATCGTGGGAATGCCGGCCAGAACCTCCAGCATCGGCTTGGCGACGGAGCGAACGCGTGCGGAAGCATATTCGGCCATGTAGATCGCCGCGAACAGGCCGATGGGGACGGCGAAGAGCATGGCCACGAGGCCGATATAGATCGTTCCCGCCAGCAGCGGAATCAGGCCGAAGGTGCCCGAGGTCTGTGACCCCGCGCCGGCAAAGCGCGGATCCCAGACGGTTCCGAAGAAGAATTCGTCGGCAGGCACCATGCTGAAGAAGCGCGCCGCTTCCGAAAGCATCGAAACGACGATCCCCACCGTCGTCAACACGGCGATGGAGGAGGCGATGATCAATGCGCCGAGAATGATCTGTTCGACACGGTTGCGGGCACGAAAACGCGGTGCGATGGCACGAAGGCCGCAGACCGCGCAGAGCAGCGAAACGACGATCGCCGCCGCCGACATCACCATCCGGCCGATTTCACGCATGCTGTTATACTTGTTGGCGGCGTCGATCATGTAGCCCGTGGGGCGAACGGCGAGGGGAACGCCTTTTTGCGCCAGCAGCAGTTGAAGATCGGCCTTGCCGCCATCGACATCGGCAAGCTCCCGGCCATCCAGCATGCGCATGCCATGGGCGATGCTGCGCACCATGCCGTAGCTGAGATTGAGTTCGGCCGGTGGCAGAGCCTGAACCTCTTCAGGAAAGGATTTGGTCACCAGGCGATCGATGACGATGGGGCTGGCGATCAGCCAGACACAGACGAGCGTCAAAGCCGGAAGCACCGCCCATATGGCGGCATAGGCGCCGTGGTAGCCGAGCCGGGAATGCATGGCCGAGGACCTGCCGCCCGACAGCGCAGCCGCCCTCACCCGCCCCAGCACGAAAGCAAAGGCGCCGATGACCGACAGGCAAAGCAGCAGCAGCGATACACTCATTCCCATTCCCCGGCGAACGCCGGCGCGGCACCAAGCCGCGCCGGTGTCCAATCCTTACGCATTCACATGATCTTCCCGTCAGCAAAGTCCTTACGGATTTGGCTGCGCTCGGCATCCGGCGCCGGCACAAGGCCGTATTCCGCCAACGGGCTGTCCGGTCCGATCATCTGATCGCTGGTGAAGAAATCGACATATTCCTTGAGCCCGGGGACGACACCCAGATGGGCCTTCTTGACATAGAAGAACAGTGGCCGCGATACCGGATAGGTGCCATCCGCGATCGTCTGACCGGAGGGCACGATGCCGCTCACGGTGGCAACCTTCAGCTTGTCGGCATTGTTCTGAAAGAAATAGAGACCGAAAACACCGATGCCGTGTTTGTTGGCATTGATGCGGGCCAGCGTTTCGGGGTAATCGCCGTCGATATCGACAGCAGCGCCATCCTTGCGCACGGCAATGCATTTCTTGGCCTGCCGCTCGGCATCGGAGACAGCCGCCTTGATGACATCGGCCGCGCCGGAAGCCTTGCAGCCGGCGGCAAGTACCTTCTCTTCGAAGACTTCACGCGTGCCGTGCTTCTCGCCCGGAATATAGGCGGCGATTTCGAAATCCGGCAGCGACGGATTGATCTCGGACCATTTCTTGTAGGGGTTGGCGACCAGCTTGCCATCGACGACCACTTCGGCGGCAAGGGCCTTGTAGAGATCGGCCGGCTCGAACCTGATGTCCGGATTGCCCTTGTCGAAGGCGAAGACGATACCGTCATAACCGATCTTGATCTGCTGAATATCGGCAACGCCGGCGGCCTTGCAGGCTTCGATTTCACTGCTCTTGATCGGGCGCGATGAATTGGCGATGTCGATGGAATCCGTTCCCACGCCCTTGCAGAATTCCTTCAGGCCGGCGCCTGAGCCGCCCGATTCGACCACTGGGGTCTTGAAGTTGGCAAAGGTCTCGCCGAAAGACTCGGCAACGATCTTGGCATATGGAAATACCGTAGAGGAGCCGGCGATCTGAATTTGATCGCGAGCCGCCGCAGTGCCGGCAAAAGCAGCCGCCGCAACCAGCGCAAGAATGGACATTTTCAAAGCATTCATAACGAACCCCCTGATGAGCTTTGAAGAATGCTGAAGCGAACGCCACATCCGCCTTGTTTCAGCATGCCATTCTTACTGGCGAAAACACCGCCCTTTTATGTCAGGCGAGTGAAACAATTATGACAGGCCATCCAATTGATATGATTAGGGTAATTCACGCCAGAAATAGCGCGTTGCAGAAGCGTTCAGAAGCGGACCGTAAAGTCGGTTCCCTTGCCTACTTCGGACTTGACGATCAATCTGGCGCGGTGGCGGGTTAGGATATGCTTGACGATGGCAAGCCCAAGACCGGTTCCCTTCTTCGAACGGCTGTCCTCAACGTTAACGCGATAGAAGCGCTCGGTCAGGCGCGGCACATGTTCTGCCGGAATCCCCGGCCCCTTGTCGGAAACGACGACCTCGACGGCCTGGCCCGCGTTGCTCAGCAACGAGACCTCCACCGCCTTCCCCTCCTGGCCATATTTGCAGGCATTCTCGATCAGGTTCTCAAAGACCTGTACCAGCTCGTCGCGATCGCCTAGTACCTCGACCTTGCCCGCCGGCAGATGCAGGTCGATGGCCACGCCGAGATCGCCGGCAAGCGGCAGCAGGGAGTCGCGCACATGGCCGAGCAGCGGCACGAGATCCACCTTCTGATCCGGCGCGATATGAGACTTCAGCTCAAGGCGCGACAACGAGAGGAGATCATCGACCAGCCGACTCATGCGCGTCGTCTGATCGAGCATGATGCCGAGGAAACGCTGCTGTGCCTTGGGATCGGCTTTGGCAGGTCCCTGGATCGTCTCGATGAAGCCGCGCAGCGACGCCAGCGGCGTGCGCAACTCATGGCTGGCATTGGCGACGAAATCCGAGCGCATGCGGTCGATATGGCGTATCTCCGATATGTCGCGGAAGGAGAGCAGGAAGAGCGCATCTTCCTGCCTGTCGATCTCGGGCAGATCGATCGGCGCGATACGCACGACATAGACCCGCTCCGAAGGCAGGCGCTCGGAATGTTCGATCTGGTTCGGGGTATTGGTGGTAATCGTCTCGCGCACCATGTCGAGCAGGCCCGGCGAACGCAGCTTCGATGAAATATGCGCGCCGATCGGAAAGGCACCGAAGGCCTTTTCGACGGCGATGTTCTGCACCAGCACCGACGCTTCGCGATCGATGATCAGCACGGGCATGTCGAGCGCCGCCAGTCCCGCAAAGGCGGTGCGCAGCAGGGCTTGCGCATCGACGGGCGCAGGCTCGGCCTGCGACGGCACTTCCACCCGCTCGACCAGCGGCGGGCGAAGCAGCGTGACGATCATGACGATGGCCCAGATCCAGAATACGGCGCCGGTGTTGATACCTTCAACGAGGGCGAGCGCGGCAATCAGCGTCGCCAGAACCAGGATGGCGCTCTCCTGCCGCAGCCGAACTGCCAACTTCCTGACAAATGACCATTCGTCTTCCAACTGCACCCGTCCCTTCGCCTGCCACCATGATATGCTGGATTCCGCGTCTTATCTGCGATTCATGACAGAAGTATTCGGCTCAATCCACAGAAGGCAGCTGCGGACAAGAATAAATGTAGCCGGCAAAAGGGGAAGATGGCAAAGGGGTTGAAAGCATTGAATAAAAGCTCCAGTTTCGTCGAGAAGCTTTTTGCCGTGCCAGGCGGCAGGATTAACACAGTGTAAACAGCCGAGGAGCCTATACATGGGAGAGAAAGCGGAAAGCCGCGCGGTGGAGCTGGAGATCCATGGCGTCAAGCGCACATTCGATGTCGACGACCCCGTCCTGCCGAGCTGGATCGATGACGAAGCACTGACGTCAGGCGGCTATCCCTACAAGAAGAAGCTCAGGGAAGAAGAATATCTCGAAGAGCTGAAGGCGCTGCAGATCGAGCTGATCAAGGTACAATTCTGGCTGCAGGCGACGGGCAAGCGGGTGATGGCGCTGTTCGAAGGGCGCGACGCCGCCGGCAAGGGAGGCTCGATCGCCGCGACATCGGCTCATATGAACCCTCGCCTTGCGCGCGTGGTGGCGCTGACGAAGCCGACGGATCGCGAGGCAGGGCAATGGTATTTCCAGCGTTATGTCGCCCAGTTTCCAACCGCGGGCGAATTCGTCCTCTTCGACCGCTCATGGTACAACCGTGCCGGCGTCGAGCCGGTCATGGGCTTCTGCACGCCGAAACAATACGAGCAGTTTCTGAAGCAGGCGCCGCAAATGGAAAAGCTCGTCGTCCAGGACGGCATTCATTTCTTCAAGTTCTATCTCGATATCGGCCGGGAGATGCAGCTGAAGCGTTTCCACGACCGGAGGCACGATCCGCGCGCCATCTGGAAGCTTTCCTCCATGGATATCGCCGCCCTGCCGAAATGGAAGGACTACACCGAAAAACGCGATCGCATGCTGAAGGAAACGCATACAGACCACGCACCCTGGACTGTCATCCGCGCCAACGACAAGCGGCGGGCGCGCCTGAACCTTATCCGTCACATTCTGCTGACACTCGGCTATGACGGCAAGGACAAGGAAGCCATCGGCAAGGTCGACGAGAAGATCCTCGGCATGGGATCGGATATCCTCGCCTGACGACACGTGGCCTTAGAGCGGTTCAGTTTTTCACGCAATCCCAGACGCAAAACCGCTTGCGCACTTTTTCTGGAATTGCTCCAGGCCTATTGCCCGGGCAACACGCGAATGGCGTAGATGTTGATGCCGCGGGCCTTGCCGTCGACATCGCTGTTGATGATCAGGTGGCCGGAACCGGTTGGTACCGCCGAGCGATCGAACCGCACCTGAAACAGCGAATCCGTCTTCTGGCGGCTGACGGTGAAGCGGTGGCGGCCGCAGCGGCCGAGAGCACCGAAATCGCACTCCACGGTGATCTGCGTCGGCGCATCCGAGGTTGATTGCAACGTCAGTGCGACGATCGAAGCCTTGCCTGCCATCTGCTGTAGTATATTGACCGGCACTTCGACCGAGCCGCTGCCGTCCGAACCACTGCTGAGCGAGGTCAGCCGTACGGCCGGACCCTCGTTCTCCGATACGTTTTCGGCCTTCGACCGCGGGCCGGTCGCCACCTTCGGCGCGTCGGTGGGCTTCAATATCTCGAGCCATTCCGCGGAGAAGCTGTTCTGCGGATCGATGGTCGCCAAGCCCGGATTGACGGGACCGCTATTGTCGTCCTGATCCGACGTGTCGTCATTGCTGCCGTTGCCGCTGAAATCCTGGGAGTCGACATGTGCCGGCGGGTTGGGCACGCTCGAATCCCTCTGAGCGGCCGACATGAACACGCCTGACGTCTTGATCCACCAAGCACCGACGCCCAGGAAAGCGAGCAGGATGCAGAAGACCAGCAGACGCGAGAAGAACTTGCGCGGCTTGCGGCGTACGGCGGCACGCTCCGGCTTGAAGTTCATCGAACGGGCAGCGACCGGCCCTTCCGTCGGTCTGATATCGCTCTCGGCACCGAGATGATCGGCAGGACCCGCGCGCATGTCGCCGAAACCATCCTCTCGCCGCGCCGGCTCGACGGGAGCCGAAGCACCTGCGGAAAACTGCGGATCGCGGGTTTCGCCGCGCACGCTCATAACCGGCTCCGACCGCGGCGAAGGCTGTCCGGCCTCCGCTCGGAGTGCAGCAGGGGAAACATGCGGAGCGCCAAGTTCCGGCGGGACCGGCGGCAAGGGGCGCGCGCGCTCTTCGCCCTCGATCTGCCGGATCGTCATTTCCAGCCGCTGGCGCTGGGCGGCGACAACATCGGCATCGGTAATGTCCTGCTTGCGAAGACCGGCTTCCAGCGCCTGCCGTGCTGACTGATAGATGCGAGCCCGGATTTCCGGATTGGCGCGATCGGACCGCTCCAACGCGCTTCTGATAGCCGTTTCTAATCCGCTCACAGCAGGTCCTTTACTCTCACTCGAAACATACTCGCATACCCTACGGCGAAGGCAGCCACGATTTTATCATTCGTTAACCGGATTCGGTAACGCCCAGTTTGGCAATACGCAAGCCTCCGGCGACGGCGGCGAGTGCTCGGCGGGGGATAAACGGCAAAGACGACGCAAATGGGGTGGCAGTAGGCAGTAGGCAGTAGGCAGTAGGCAGTAGGCAGTAGGCAGTAGGGGAAGGTGTCTGGCATGAGCGGTCAAGCACTATTGCCTACTGCCTACTGCCTGCTATCTCGGCTCTTCCGCCGTCTTCCCCTCTCGAAGGACATCTGCTATCCCTTTTGACGTTTTCGTAAACGTCAAAAGGGATGATGTTCATGGCCCTCCCCCGCATCCTGACCGAGCACCTGCGCCTGCCGGTCGTGGCTTCGCCGCTTTTCATCATCTCTCATCCCGCCTTGACGCTGGCGCAATGCAAGGCCGGTGTCGTCGGCTCCTTTCCGGCGCTGAACGCGCGGCCGGAGAGCCAGCTCGACGAATGGCTCGCCATGATCACTGAGGATCTTGCCGCATACAATGCCGCAAATCCGGACCGTCCTGCAGCTCCATTTGCGGTCAATCAGATCGTCCATACGTCGAACAAGCGCCTCGAACACGATCTGATGCTCTGCGTGAAATACAAGGTGCCGATCGTCATTTCCTCGCTGGGCGCTGTGCCCGAAGTGAACGCGGCCGTGCATTCCTATGGCGGCATCGTGCTGCACGATATCATCAACAACCGGCATGCCAATTCGGCAATCCGCAAGGGCGCAGACGGACTGATCGCTGTTGCCGCGGGTGCCGGCGGTCACGCAGGTCAGCTTTCGCCATTCGCGCTGGTGCAGGAAATCCGCGAGTGGTTCGACGGACCGCTGCTGCTGGCAGGCGCGATCGCCACCGGCGGCGCCATCCTGGCAGCTCAGGCCGCCGGCGCCGACATGGCCTATATCGGCTCGCCCTTCATCGCGACGGAAGAGGCGCGTGCCGCGGACGCCTACAAACAGGCGATTGTCGAGGGCACTGCCGCCGATATCGTCTACTCCAACTATTTCACCGGCGTCCTTGGCAATTATCTGAAGCCCTCGATCCGTGCCGCCGGCCTCGACCCGGACAACCTGCCCGAGGCGGATCCCTCGAAGATGGATTTCGAAGCCGCCACGACCGGCGTGAAGGCCTGGAAGGATATATGGGGTTCCGGCCAGGGCATCGGCGCCGTCAAGTCCATCCAGCCCGTTGCCGCCCTGGTCGACAGGCTCGAGGCCGAATACCGGCAGGCCCGCGCCCGGCTGGCGCTTTGATCGGGCGTGAAAAGCAGGGCTTTTTTCACAGGCATGCCGCTTTTTTGCCGATTGGCGATTTGAGCGCTTGAAATCTGACCGCATAGACTGTATCAGCGCCATGCAAATCGCGGGGCCGAACCGAATGCTCCGCAGAATGCCGCTTTAGCTCAGTCGGTAGAGCACATCATTCGTAATGATGGGGTCACGTGTTCGAGTCACGTAAGCGGCACCATTTGTTTCCAAACATCTCCGCAAGATCGTCAGCGCCCCGGATCAGCAAGTCGCCGACAGCGTCCAGCGACGGAAATCAGTTCGTTATGACGGCCGAAAAATGGCCTCCAGCTAGCACCCCTAAAGCCGCTTCAGCGAAAACGAAAAATGCCCGTGGGATTCCAGGGTCATGTATTCGAACTGCCAGTGGAAATCCCTGCAGAACTGGGTGCAGGCTTCGACCACGCCGTAGGGGATAGCATCGATGACATTGCCGGTGCAGAAGTCGTGGCCGGCGATGCGGCCCTCCTGCTTTACCTTGAAGTGGCTGATCTGCAGCTCCTCCAGGGTCGTCTCATAGCTGTGATTGGTGTCGATATAGACCCAATCGAAAAAGCTGTCGGGAAACTCCGAAAGCCGGACGGTGGAATAGCCCTGGACGATGCGCAGGCGGCCCTGATCCAGCGCGCCTCGGAAATTTGCCCGGATCTGCTCCAAGCCCTCCTGATAGCGGGGCGTATCCCATGCGTCGATCAGGTAAAGCTCTCTAGGTGCGTTCTTCTCAATGATCTCGGCGGTGAAATCGCCGAAAGCCGCGCCAATCTCGGCGCAGACGCCGCCATGCGGCAACCGGTGCAAAAGCTCGCCGCGATCCGGCAGCAGCCGCGCGTTTTCCGTATGATGCAGACCAAGCTGCGTGTGCGGCATTGCGGTCTTGTACTGACATCTCGCGTCGCGTGTTTGCATGGGGTGGCGGATACCTTCGACATTGGCCGAAGGACAGACCGCATGGGCAACCTGCTTCGGAACCGTGGATGCTGCAAGTCTTGGCATCCATGGCTTGTGTCAGGCATTCGGGGCGATCGTAAAACCTGCCGGGCGCGACTGGCGCCATCCGCCGGAACGCCTCCTTTGAAAGCACAAGCGAGCCGGCTTCTCCCAACAAAGTACGTTTGCATGCGATCCGTTGAATGCGCACAATTAGTACAACCAAAGATTCAGATTTTGATGATTTCGTGCGCCCCGGGACAATGCTCTTGGAGGATACATCATGAAGATCGGCGTCGGCATAGCAACATGCGGCCGCAAGGCGATCCTGGCTTCCATGATCGACAGGCTGGCCGCGCAGGCGCGCAGGCCGGATCATCTTTTCATATGCCCGGCCAAAGCCGAAGATGTCGATGTGCCCCGCTTGCGCTCCGCGCCGTTTCCAGTGACGATCCTCTCCTCGCCGCAGGGAAGCTGCCCGCAGCGCAACGCCATCATCGACGCGGCTGTCGGCATGGATGTAGTCGTCTTCTTCGATGACGATTTCTTCCCGGCAACGAACTATCTCGCCGAGACGGAAGCCCTGTTCGAGGCGGATGAAGACATCGTCGTGGCAACCGGCGAAGTCATCCGTGACGGTATCCTTGGGCCGGGCCTGACCGCGGACGAAGCGGATGCCGCGCTCGCAGCCGACGCCACACCCTTTCCGGCGCCGACGATCGAGGCCACGCATAACGCTTATGGCTGCAATATGATCTTCCGCCGAAAAGCGATGCTCGCAAATGGTATTTATTTCGATGAGGACCTGCCGCTCTATGCCTGGCAGGAAGACGTCGATCTATGCCGGCGGCTGCGCCCTTTCGGCAAGATCGTCAAGTTCAATCGCCTGCGCGGCGTTCATCTTGGCGTCAAGGCCGGCCGCACCTCCGGTCTGCGCCTCGGCTATTCGCAGGTCGCCAATCCGCTCTATCTCGTCAAGAAACGCTCCGTTTCACTGAAATGGGCACTGAAGCTGATGGGCGGCAATATCGCTTCGAATATCGTCGGCGCCGTCAACCCGCCGCCCTATATCGACCGCCGCGGCCGCCTGCGGGGCAATCTCCTCGCGGTCGGTCATCTCCTCAGCGGATCGCTCGATCCGAAATACATCAACCGGATGTGAACCCGGCCGGTTCGGCAGGAATTCGATGCGCGACCAACAAAATTGAAGCCCGGCATTCGAATGGTCTCGTTCCGTGATAATGATTGAAGCCAGCTTCGCAATCGGCGCCGGATATTCTCTATCCGCGTTGCCTACCGTTTCAAGGACATCCCATGATTCACGTTCTCGCCATCCTCACCGCCCTGCCCGGCAAGCGCGCCGAAGTGCTCGAAGCCTTCCAGGCGAATGTTCCGGCCGTTCATGCCGAAGACGGCTGTATCGAATATACCGCCGTCGTCGATGTCGAAGGAGCAGATCCGGCCTTTGGGCCTGATACGTTCGTCGTGGTCGAGAAGTGGACAAGCATGCAGGCGTTGAAGGCCCATGCGGCTTCCGCGCATATGGCCGCTTACGGCGAAAAGGTGAAGCATCTGATGGCGGAGCACGCTGTTCACGTCCTGAACCCGGCATGAGCCTTTCGCTGCCGGGCAGCTTATGAAATCATCAGGAAGCGGCACCGCAAGGCGCCGCTTTTCTGTCAGCCCGCTTCGTCAGTTGTGCGAGAAATGCGGCTGGTTGTAGTACCGCCAATGCCCGCCGCCGTGCCATCCGCCGTGATAATATCCACGGCCGCCACCCCAGCCGTGATGGTGGTGGTGAAATCCGCCGAAGCCTCCAAACAGGCCGAACGAGTAAAATGGCGCGTAGCCGCCATAATAAGGCTCGTCGTAACCATAATCGGGCCGGTAGTAATAGGGATAAGGGCGGTAATAGGGACGATAGTAGTAGCGATGATAATAATGGTGTCTATAGACCATTACCCGGTAGTGATGATGGTGCCAGTGATGGTAGTGACGACGTGCTTCGGCATGAGTTGCAGGCAGTGCCAGCATGCCTAGCGCAATAAGCGCTGTTGCCAGAATTTTCATTTCCAGCCTCCTTGAATGCCGGACGCAAACGCGACTCGGATCATTCGCTTCGTCCGGACGATATGGTAAACGCAGAAGCACCTTCGATGGTTCCGCGGATACGCGACACGGTAGGCACGATCGCCGGCCCCAAATCGTTGCTCGTTCCACGTACAGGCTGCGAGTTTTACGATCGACAGGGGAGATCATGGAGCAGTGGAGCGGCTTGACGAGGCGCAGGCATGTTCGCTCTGCCGCCGATCGACATGGCGGAGATACCACTGGAAACCAGGCGAGCAGCCCGATCGGACAAGCTGAAAAAGCGGCACGGCAAGAACGGTTCAGTGTTTCTTGGAATCTCTGAACCGTTCCATCTATGAGCGTACTGTTTTCAGCCTATCCGCAGCCGTCAGGCATGCGAGAAATGCGGCCCGCCGTGTCGGCGATGATGGTGTGGCCCATGCCGCCAGCCGTAGTGGTGATGCCAACCGTGATAGGGGCGATAATAATGACGGTGGTGGTGGTGATGCATCATGATGGGGCGATGGTGGTGCCAGCGGTGATGATGGTCACGCGCTTCGGCATAGGTAGCAGGTAGAACAATAATGCCTAATGCGACGAGCGCCGTTGCAAGAATTTTCATCTATGGTCTCTCCTTGGGTGCCGAACGAGTCCCCCGGCTGCGTACGCCCGGACTAACCTAACCCACATGAACGCGAATGTGGAGCATTTGTTCCGGGACCTTCAGGACGACAGACGCTTTGGCGCTGTTTCCATCTCTCCAACCAGTTCGCGAACCGCCTGCAGGATCAGCCGGCAGGCTTCGACGGAGGCTTTGCGGCCATTATGGGCAAGATGATAGGACAATGGCAGGGTTTCATCCGGATCGACGATCCTCACCTTGTCCGCAATCGGCAAGGCGCTGACACGGCCGAGAAACGAGACATAGCCATGATTGGCGACGAGATCGACAATGACGGGCAAAGAGTCCGCCGAGGTGATGTCGCGGCCGCGAAACCGGCGGCGATCGCGGCTATCGTAGCCGAAGGCCGTTGCAGCATTGCCGATGCCGGTGCGCGGGCTCGGCACGCAGAGCGGATGGTTTTCCACGAGCGCGGCGAAGGTCTTCTCGGTGCTGTCGGGCGGCGCGATCGCCACCATATCGGTCGCGACGAGCTCCATATGTTCGAACGCGTCGAGACCGAAGACGGAATCGACGATGGCAACGTCGATGCGGCCGGAACGGAGCGCCTCGCGCAGATCGTCGGCCGTCATCAGCATCAGCGACAGCATGTTGCGGTTGCCGCCGATGTTCCAGCGTGACACCAGGCTCGCAAGCGAGCGGGCGACCCAGCTTTCCGAGCCTGTGGGAATGATCGAGCCGATACGCACCGCGCGGGCGGTTCGCTGAAAGCGTTCGTCCGCGGCGGCTTTCATTTCGTCCCAGGCCTGCGCAATGGCGGCGAGGATGGCGCGAACCTCCTGGCCGGCCTCCGTCAGTACCGAGCCCTGCGCCTGCCGTGCGAACAGGCGGCAGCCGAACAATTCCTCGAGATTGGCGATCTGCAGGGAGAGCTGCGGCTGTCCCAGACGCAGACGGCGGGCAGCGCGATTGATGCTGCCCTGATCGGCGACCTCGAGGAAGCGTTCGATAGTGGCGAGCTTCAACGGCAGGCGCGCGGCCCACTGGTCGTAATCCTGCGGCGCCGGCGGCTCTTTCACCAAGGCGGAGAGCTGGCGGATACAGCCGAGAATGGGTTGCAGGCCCTTCTGGACCTTGGAGCTCGCCAAAAGGGTCGCAAGCTCGCCGGATGCGCGCTCGACGAGCTTGAGGGCCAGTTCTGTCTCCAGCCGGCGCAGCGCGCCTGAGACGGTCGAGGCAGAAAAGGAAAGCCGGCGCGCGGTTTCCCTCACGGAGCCGACGGAGAATACCATATCGGCTATGACCAACGCGCCGAGATACAAATCCCATCCCCTTATCCGCAGCGTGCATTCTGGCTCGACTGCAGCGATATCAACAATATCCCGAGGATACGATGTGTTCTCGAAAAAAGATATCCCTAAGCCAAAAGGCGCCGGCTATCGTTTTCTCGGCGCCTTATCGATCCGGCCGCAAAAATGAGATCGGAACAGCGCCAAACGGGTAAGGGGAACAAAAACAAACGCGCTTGCCCCCGAAAAAAGAAATCTAATTTCGCGCGAATGTCGAGTACGCTCGCCATAATCGCGCGACTGCAACGGGAATCTGAGCGCATCGATTTTTCCGCGATGAGCGCTACCTACCCGAAGCAGCCACGAATTCGCCTATGGGCCGCCGGCCCGCTCGAAACCTGCCTGTCCGGACTGCGCCTTTCGAGGCGGCACGGGCAGGCAGAACAAAGGTTAACGGGGTACAAAGGGAAACATCATGTTCAAGAAGCTTGCACTTGCCGCCACGCTGACGGCTCTCCTTGCCAGCGGCGCCAGCGCTGCCGACGTCGTCGTCTCCTCGAAGATCGACACCGAAGGCACCCTTCTCGGCAACATCATCCTTGCCGCGCTCAACGCCAACGGCATCAAGGCGCAGGATCGCATCGCGCTCGGCACGACGCCGGTCGTACGCAAGGCGATCACATCAGGCGAGATCGACATCTATGCCGAATATACCGGCAATGCCGGCTTCTTCTTCAACAAGGCCGACGACGCGGCCTGGAAGAACCTGCAGCAAGGCTACGATCTGGCCAAGAAGCTGGACTACGACGCCAACAAGATCGTCTGGCTGACGCCCTCGCCCGCCAACAATACCTGGGCGATCGCCGTGCGCAACGATGTCGCCGGTCCTGCCAAGCTGAAAACCATGTCCGATTTCGGCAAATGGGTCTCCGGCGGCAGTGCCGTCAAACTCGCGGCCTCTTCCGAATTCGTCAACTCTCCGGCAGCCCTGCCTGCCTTCGAGACCACCTACAGCTTCAAGCTGAAGCCGGATCAGGAAGTCGTGCTTTCGGGCGGCGACACGGCAGCGACGATCAAGGCTGCGGCCGACCAGACCAACGGCGTCAACACCGCAATGGTCTATGGCACGGACGGCGCCATCGAAGCCGCCGAGCTGACTGTTCTCGAAGACGACAAGGGCGTGCAGCCGGTCTATGCGCCGACGCCGATCATCCGCGAGGCAGTGCTGAAGGCCAATCCGAAGATCGAAGAAGTTCTGGCGCCGATCTTCAAGGGCCTGACTGCCGATGTGCTGCGCAAGCTGAACGGCCGCATCCAGGTCGATGGCGAGCCGGCCAAGGCCGTTGCCGAATCCTACCTCAAGGACAAGGGCTTTCTGAAGTAAGGCTTTGACGCTGCTCTTGCGGCTCCATTTTGATAAAGTGGAGCCGCGGGCTTTCCTATGGGCATGATCTTGTCCGAACCCGCCTCGAATTTTCGGCTCATGCGCTGACGGAGCTTGTCTGATGGAAGATGCGCTAGCGGTCCGCGGAGTGGACCGTCTCGGAGTGGTATTGGTGGCGGGCGGCGCGCTCGCGGTAGCCTGGATGCCGTTCATCATCGTCAAGGCGAACCGCATCGCAGCCGGCAAGCCACAATTGCTCATGCAGCTCATTGGCCAGCCGGCCGCCATCACCTTGCTCGTCCTTCTGACCGCAGCCGCACTTGCCGCACTCTTCCTGCACAATCAGGTCGTTCGCCTCGCCATCGCTACGCTGGCGATAGCGGCACTCATCGTAACGCTCGGCCTTGTTTCGACCGCTGCAACGCCCGTAGGCAGCACGGTGGCGCGGATTACGCCCGGCGGCTCCTTCTGGGTGCTGCTGGCCGTGGTGGGACTGATGATTTCGGACGCCCTTGTAAAGCTGCGGCTGACACCGTGGCTCAGGGTCGCAGCACTTGCGATCTATGCCGCCCTGCTCGCAGCCGTCCTGCGCTCCGGCCTCCTCGACAATCTCTCGATCATGAAGGAATACGCCAACAATGCCGGCAAGTTCTGGCATGAGGCGCTCAACCATGTGTTCCTCTCCCTCGGCTCCGTCGCCATCGCCATCGTGCTGGCGCTGCCGCTCGGCATCTTCTGCTACTGGCAGCCACGCATCCGCGCCGTGGTGCTGCGGGCATTGAGCCTGGTGCAGACCATTCCGAGCCTGGCACTGTTCGGCATCCTCATGCTGCCGCTCGGCTATATCGCCGCCAATGTGCCTTTCGCCGCGGCCATCGGCGTCAAGGGCATAGGCGTGGCGCCGGCGCTGGTGGCGCTGGTCATCTATTCGCTGCTGCCGATCGTCGCCAATACCGTCGTCGGCCTTGCCGGCGTCGATCCTTCGGTGCGCGATTCCGCCGCCGGCATGGGCTTGACGCGCCGGCAGATACTGACCGGCATCGACCTGCCGCTCGCCTTTCCCGTCATCCTCACCGGCATCCGCATCGTGCTGGTACAGGCGATCGGCCTCGTCACAGTGGCGGCGCTGATCGGCGGGGGCGGCTTCGGCCTCTTCATCTTCCAGGGCATCGGCCAGACGGCCAATGACCTCGTACTGCTCGGCGCCGTGCCGACGGTCTTTCTCGCCTTCTCATCGGCCGTCATCCTCGATGCGGTCATCGACAGCATCCGGGGACAACGCGCATGACCAACATGATCAAGCTCGAGGGCGTCACCAAGCGCTACGGCAGCGCTACCGTGGTCGACGATGTCACGATGAGCATGGAAAAGGGCACGATCACCGTCATCGTCGGCACCTCCGGCTCGGGCAAGTCGACGCTGATGCGGATGATCAACCGGCTGGTGCCGATCAGCGAAGGCCATATCGCCGTCGGCGGCCAGGACATCATGAAAGTGCCGGCGACCGAGCTTCGCCGCCGCATCGGCTATGCCATCCAGGGGCACGGGCTGTTTCCGCATCGTACCGTCGCGCAGAATATTGCCACCGTCCCCGAGCTGCTCGGCTGGGAGAAGGCGCGCATCGACCAACGCGTCGAAGAGCTCCTCGATCTCTTCCATCTCGATCCCGGCATCTTTGCCAAAAAATATCCCAGCCAGCTTTCCGGCGGCCAGCAGCAGCGCGTCGGCGTGGCGCGCGCGCTTGCGGCGGAACCGGAGCTGCTGCTGATGGACGAGCCCTTCGGCGCGCTCGATCCGGTGATCCGCGGCAAGGCGCAGGATGATCTCCTCGCCATCCAGAAAAAGTTCGGCACGACCGTCATCCTCGTCACGCATGACATGGACGAGGCCTTCCATCTCGGCGACAAGATCGCCGTCATGAGCGCCGGCAAGCTTTTGCAATGTTCGGAGCCGGAAAAGATCCTGACGGAGCCGGCCGATCCCTTCGTCCAGCAACTGACCGGCACATCCGATCGCGCGTTGAAACTGATGTCGCTGCTGCCCCTGAAGGAGAGCATGCAGCCGCTGCGACCCGGTCTCGGCTACCGCCTGCCGCAGACCCTCAATCTGCGCGATGCCTTGGCCGAATTGATCTGGCAGGGCGCGGACGAGGCGACCGTCGAGGACGAACGCAAGATGCCAGTCGGCTCGATCTCGATCCAGCACCTGATCGAGCTGGGCCGCAAAGCATGAGATTTCTCACCCCCAATCTCTTTCGCCTCCTGGCCCTGGCATTGCTTCTGGTCATGCTGTTTCGGCCGGAATGGCTGATGCCCGTTCTGGCGCCGCTGACCAAATTCGGGGCGTCGCCGATCTATATGCAAAACAGCTTGCCGAGCCTGGCGCTCAGCCATCTCGAACTGATCGTCATCTCGATCGCCGCGAGCGGTATCCTGGCGGTGCTTGGCGGCATTTTCGTCACGCGGCCGATTGGCGCCGATTTCCTGCCGCTATCGCGGGCGATCGCCAATGCCGGGCAGACCTTCCCGCCGGTTGCCGTGCTGGCGCTTGCGATCTCGACCACAGGCTTCGGCGCCGTGCCGACGCTGATCGCGCTTTTTCTCTATGCGCTGCTGCCGATCTTCGAAAACACGGTCGCCGGTCTGCAACAGGTGCCGGCCTCGGTGCTCGATGCCGCCGACGGCATGGGTATGAGCGGCTGGCAGCGCCTTACCCGCGTCGAGCTGCCCCTCGCCCTGCCCTTGATCATCGAGGGACTGAAGATCGCGACCGTCATCAATATCGGCACGGCGACGATCGGCTCCACCGTCGCCGCCAAGGGGCTCGGCGAAGTCATCATCGCCGGCCTCATCAACGACAACACCGCCTTCATCCTGCAGGGCGGGCTGATCGTCGGCCTGATGGCGGTGCTGATCTATGACGGCATGGAGATGATCGAACATTCCGTAACCCGCAGGATCGGGCTGCAATCCCATTGAGACGAAGGCCGCAGCGGCCTCCCGCAGTCGGCCGCCTGCGTAAAGTCGTCAACTGCCTTCGCCGAAGGGCAAGGATGCACCGGGCACGTAGAGCAGGATCGGCCTGATTTCATAAACCGCGGTGGGATTGGCGCGGCGCAGTTCACGCGCCGCATCGACCGCGCCTTCGATCGTCGGAAAATCGACCACGTAGAAGCCGAGCAATTGCTCCTTGCTTTCGGCAAAGGGGCCGTCGATGACCACTCCCGCGCCCGGGCCTCGCAAAGTAACGGCATTCTGGGTCGATCCCAGGCGCGCGGCCGGCCCCAGCGACTTCCGTGCGACCAAGCGGTCGTTGATTTCCAAAAGCTCCGTCATGAGCGCGGCATCTTCCTCCTCGCTCCAGGATTCGACGATATCTTCCTCATGATAGGCCAGAATAGCGTAGTACATGGCTTCCCCCTTGAGACATATGCCTGAGCGCTGGGGAGTTAAGCAGACCTATCAGGATCCAGGAACCCCCGGATTTGCACTCGACTGCGGACCTCTCAATTCCGCATGCTTGCCTTCATCGATCGGCGATGGCATTGGCTTGCGGTGACCTGCTCAGACAATCAACGGAGGCGCCGATGGCCAAGATGATTCATTCGATGATCCGCGTACTCGACGAGGCGCGCTCGGTCGATTTCTATAAAAAGGCTTTCGGACTGGAGATTGCCGACCGCATCGCCTTCGAAACCTTCACGCTGATCTATCTCAGCAACGCCGAAACCGGATTCGAATTGGAACTGACCGTCAACCACGGCCGCACCGAACCCTATGCGCTCGGCGACGCCTATGGCCACCTCGCCACCTCCGTTGCGGAATTGAGAGATGAACATGCGCGCATGACCTCGCTCGGGCTCAATCCCGGCAAGATCGTCGAACTCAATCGCGATGGGAAGCTCTTTGCGCTCTTCTTCTTCGTCACCGACCCCGATGGCTATAAGATCGAGGTGGTGCAAAGGCACGGTCGGTTTCTATAGTCCGCACAAACAAAAGCCCCACGCCGGCGGGGCTTGTAAGGCCGGATCTGCCGGCGCACTCACATCCAATAGGGCGGCACGCCGAAATAGTCATGGCTCTTGTGACCATGATCCTTATGGTCGTGCTCGTCCTTGCTGGCGAAGCGGCGCGCCTTCTCAACGTCGTTCTTGGTCATGCCGACGCGGTAGCCGTCAATTCGGGCGTCGTAGCGCAGCTTTTCCCACGGCAGCCGGTAGTGATCCTGACCGATGCCGAAAAAGCCGCCGAAACTCAGAATGACGAAAGCGATGCGTCCATCGCTTTTTTCAAGCATCAGCCTCTCGATATGACCAATCTGCTTGCCGTCCGAACCGAATACCTTCGAGCCCTCGACGCGGTCGCAGGCAACCAGCATCGACATGTCCTTGATATAAAGGTCACGGCCGTGGATATCGGCACTCTCTTTATACATATGCGCACCTCCTTTTGGATACGCGTACATAAGCTTGGAGCGTCCGATCTGCTCGCGAAGGCAGCACGATGCTCCGATGGGTTTTCGCCCACGGCCCATTAACGCCCTGTTGCAAGAAAAGTTCCAGCATTTTTTTCAAAACTGTAAAAAAACGTGAGCATATGGGATTTATTGACGTTTACGTTAAGGTTAGTATAGCTTCTCACAGACTCGGGTAATTTAGTTGAGAGCAACGGCCATAGCGATGTGAAAAGCGGGAGACTTTTTGATCGTGCGGTGACACTTTGCATAACCGCCGCTCAAAACGGCGCGGTGTGGTGATGATGCGTAAAGGAGGAAGTGCGCATGAATTCAGTCTCCGCTCCTTCGGATAGCCCGCGGGTCAAGAAAATATGGCTTGCGTCCTATCCGGATATCGTGCCGGCCGAATTGCCGCCGCTGGAGCATGCATCACTCGCCGAATTGCTGGAGGAGAGCTGCGCGCGCTATGCCGACAGGCTTGCCTTCACCAGCATGGGCAAATCCATTACCTATCGCGATCTCGACATCCAGACGCGCAAGATTGCCGCCTGGCTTCAAAGCCTTGGCCTTCAAAGAGGCGATCGCGTCGCCGTCATGATGCCGAACGTGCTGCAGAACCCTGTCACCACCTATGGCATACTTCGCGCCGGCCTTGTCGTCGTCAACGTCAATCCGCTCTATACGCCCCGCGAACTCGAGCACCAGCTGCGCGATTGCGGCGCCAAGGCGATCTTCGTTCTTGAAAACTTCGCCCATACGGTAGAGCAGGTTCTGGCGCATACGGACGTTCGCCATGTCGTCGTCACGGCGCTCGGCGATATGCTCGGCGCCAAGGGCCACATCGTCAACTTCATCGTTCGCAAGGTGAAGAAGCTGGTGCCCGCGTGGTCGATCCCCGGCCATCGCAATTTCAAGAACGTCATCGCCGAAGGAGCGCGCCTGCCGCTGAAGCCCACCGAGCTTAGCGGCAGCGACATCGCCTTCCTGCAATATACCGGCGGCACGACCGGCGTTGCCAAGGGTGCCATCCTCACCCATGCCAACCTGCTCGCCAACCAGCTGCAGCTGCTGCTCTGGCTGCAGTCCGCCTATATCAACAAGCCGCGCCCCGAGCAGCTGACCTTTGTCTGCGCGCTGCCGCTCTACCATATCTTCGCGCTGACGGTGAATTCGCTGATGGGCATGTCGCTCGGCGGCCATAACGTGCTTATCGCCAACCCTCGCGATATACCCGCCTTCATCAAGGAACTCGGCAAATACAAGTTCGACATGTTCCCCGGCCTGAATACGCTGTTCAACGCGCTGATGAACAATCCGGAGTTTGCCAAGCTCGATCTCTCCAACACGGCAACGCTCGCGGGCGGCATGGCGGTGCAGCGGCCGGTCGCCGAGCGCTGGCGGAAGATGACGGGCGCCTGGATCACGGAAGGCTACGGCCTTTCAGAGACTTCTCCGGTCGCAAGCGCCAACCGCTTCGACAGCTCCGAATTCTCCGGAACGATAGGCCTGCCGATCACGGGTACCGATTTCGATATTCGTGACGAGAACGGCAACTCCCTGCCGATCGGCGAGGTCGGCGAAATCTGCATCCGCGGGCCGCAGGTCATGGCAGGCTACTGGAAGCAGCCGGCCGAAACCGCGCGCGTCATGACAGCGGATGGTTTCTTCCGCAGCGGCGACATGGGCTTCATGGACGAGCGCGGCTACACCAAGATCGTCGACCGCAAGAAGGACATGATCCTCGTCTCGGGCTTCAACGTCTATCCGAACGAGATCGAGGAAGTCGCCGCCATGCATCCGGGCGTTCTGGAAGCGGCTGCGATCGGCGTTCCCGATCCGCATTCCGGCGAAGCGGTAAAGCTCTTCATCGTCAAGAAGGATCCGGCCCTGACGGAAGCCGACTTGAAGGCCCATTGCGCTGTAAACCTGACCAACTACAAGCGCCCGCGCTTCATCGAATTCCGCTCCGAACTGCCGAAATCGAACGTCGGCAAAATCCTGCGCAAGGAGTTGCGCGGCTGACATAATTCCATGTCATTCAAGGGGCCGCTCGTCTTGATCCGCGAGCGGCCTTTTTTCGTTTTGGGCGATAGGTGAACTTGATTTGCGCCCTACATAGGGAATAGTTTCCGCGACCAACTCAGAGTGCCCTGCCCTCCCCCGACGGCAAGCGGCGCGAACCGCAAGGAGTCCTCCATGAACGCCCTCGTCGATCAACTGAAGAGCACTGCATCGGCAACGAAGGCCGCCGATATTCGCGCCGCCTTCGCAGCCGATTCCAAACGCTTTTCCCGGTTTAGCGCCTCGTTCGACGACCTGCTGATGGATTACTCCAAGACGGCTGTCAACGACGACATTCTCGCTCTTCTCGAGAAGCTCGCGGCCGAAGGCGGCATTGCGGCCAAGCGCGAGGAAATGTTCTCGGGCGTCGCCATCAACTTCACCGAAAACCGCGCCGTACTGCACACCGCGCTGCGCAACCGTTCCAACAAGCCGGTGCTTGTCGACGGCAAGGACGTCATGCCTGACGTCAACGCCGTTCTGGCCGCGATGGGCAAATTCGCCGACGGCATCCGCTCCGGCGCGCTGAAGGGTTCGACGGGCAAGGCGATCACCGACGTCATCAACATTGGCATCGGTGGCTCCGATCTCGGCCCGGTCATGGCGACGCTGGCGCTGGCGCCTTTCCATGACGGCCCGCGCTCGCATTTCATTTCCAACATCGACGGCGCCCATATCGCCGATATCCTGAAGCTCGTTAAGCCGGAAACGACGCTCTTCATCGTCGCCTCGAAGACCTTCACGACGATCGAAACGATGACCAACGCGCAGACGGCGCGCAAGTTCATTGCCGATGCCCTTGGCGAAGCTGCCGTGCAGCATCACTTCGCCGCCGTGTCGACGGCGCTCGACAAGGTCGCCGCCTTCGGCATCGACAGCGAGCGCGTCTTCGGCTTCTGGGATTGGGTCGGCGGCCGCTACTCGATCTGGTCGGCGATCGGCCTGCCGCTGATGATCGCGATCGGCCCGGAGAACTTCGACAAGTTCCTCGACGGCGCGCATGCGATGGACAACCATTTCCGCCAGGCGCCCTTCAAGGAAAACCTGCCGATGCTGCTCGGCCTCATCGGCTTCTATCATCGCAACGTGCTGGGCTACCCGACGCGCGCGATCCTGCCCTATGACCAGCGCCTGTCGCGCTTCCCGGCCTATCTGCAGCAGCTCGACATGGAATCGAACGGCAAGGGCGTCACCATCGACGGCACGCCGGTCGAAGGCAATTCCGGTCCGGTCGTGTGGGGCGAACCCGGCACGAACGGCCAGCACGCCTTCTACCAGCTCATCCATCAGGGTACGAGCATCATCCCGGCCGAATTCATGATCGCCGCCAACGGCTTCGAGCCGAACCTGCGCCACCAACACCAGCTTCTGATGGCCAATTGCCTGGCGCAGTCCGAAGCTCTGATGAAGGGCCGCACCTTCGAGGAAGCGAAGGCGCAGCTCACCTCCAAGGGCATGGACGACAAAAAGGCCGATTTCATCGCGCCGCACCGCGTCTTCACCGGCAACCGTCCGTCGATCACCTTCGTCTACGACAAGCTGACGCCTTATGCGCTCGGCCGCCTGATCGCGCTCTACGAACACCGCGTCTTCGTCGAAGGCGTGCTGTTCCGCATCAACTCCTTCGACCAATGGGGTGTCGAGCTCGGCAAGGAACTGGCAACCGGCCTGCTGCCCGTCATCGAAGGCAAGGAAAGCGCTGCCGGCCACGATTCCTCGACGCAAGGCCTAGTGGCTGCGCTGGCAAGCCGCGCGAAGTAAAGCGTTCATCCACCTCCCCCTCGAGGAGAGGGTTTAAGCGTTGCGCGATCTCATCGCATCAGTGCCACAAGCTACCAATCTCCCCCACCTGGGGGAGATGTCCCGAAAGGGATAAAGGGGGGTACAGCCCCTCCAAGTCCTCAAGATCAATGAAAGCCTAAAGCCCGATCTCACTTGCCCAGGGCGGATTTGCCCCAGCGCGCGACACGGTCACGGCCGCAGCCTTTGCCCCCAAAGCAAGCGCATCCTGCAGCGCTTTCTCGTTGAGCGAAGCCACCTGCGCCTTGGTCAGCAGATTGTTCATCTTCAGCGATGCCAGGATGCCGGCGTCGAACGTATCGCCGGCGCCGACTGTATCGACCACCGTGACGCGCTCGCTCGGAACCGAAACCTTCAACGACTTGGTATAGCCGGTTGCGCCTTGCGCACCCTTGGTGACGACGACGAGCTTTGCGCCTTCGCCCAGCCAATGCGCAGCGAGTTCATCGTGATTGCCGGCAATGCCGAACCACTCCAGATCCTCATCCGAGAACTTCAGGATATCGGACATGGCGACCATCCGGTTCAGACGGGCCATGTGCGCGGCCTTGTCCTTGATGAAGCCCGGACGGATGTTCGGATCGAGGGAGATCACGCGGCTCTGATGCTCGCGCTTCATCAGCGCCTCATAGGTCGCGCCGCAAGGGTTGGGGATCAGGCTGATCGCACCAAAATGCAGAGCTTCGCAATCATCGCCGAGCGTCGGCAGATCGGCCTCGGTGATCATGCGGCCGGCCGTGCCTTCGTCGTAAAAGGCGTAAGTCGCCTGTCCGTTGATGAGCTTGACGAAAGCGATCGTGCTCGGACGGGGCGTGATGGCGCAATAGCTATAGTCGACTTTGGAGGCGGACAGCGTTTCGCGCAGGATTTCGCCCATCATGTCATCGGCGATGCCGGTGAAGAAGCCCGTGGGGACGCCGAGACGGCCAAGCGCTATCGCAGTGTTGAAGATCGCACCGCCGGCATAAGGCGCAAAGCCCTTTTCGCCCAGCGTCGTCTCACGCGGCAGCATGTCGATCAAAGCTTCGCCACAGCATAGTATCATTCCGGCCTCCCAAAGAGTGCGTCTGTCTTATCCAGTCTCATAAATCGATTAGATAAATTCACGGCAAAAGCAAAGCGTCAGTTTGTTGGCAGCTCCGAAATGCCGCCATTCCGGCCGGACCAGGGGAGCGGCGCGTTGAGGAAGGCTTCGACTTCCTCAAGCGTGTTGCCGTCAAAGAGCTTCTGCTCCTTGGCGACGGCAAGCACTTCGCGCCAGGTGGCAATGTGGTGCAGGCGGACCTTTCCGTTGGCAAAGCGTTCCACCGCCTCGGGGAAGATGCCGTAGTAAAACAGCGCCATGCCGTGATCGACGATACCACCAGCCGCGCGGATCGCATCGATGAAGGTAAACATGCTGCCGCCGGCGGTCGTCAGATCCTCGATGACGAGCACGCGGGCGCCGTCGCGCATATCGCCTTCGATCTGCGCATTGCGGCCATGGCCCTTCGGCTGCTTGCGGACGTAAATCATCGGCAGGTTCAGGCGCTCGGCCAGGAAGGCGGCGAAGGGAATGCCCGCCGTCTCGCCGCCGGCAACGCAATCGAACTGTTCGAAGCCGGCATTGCGCACGATGATGCTTGCGGCGAAATCCATGACCGTCGAGCGGATGCGCGGATAGGAGATCAGCTTGCGGCAATCGATATAGACCGGGCTCGCCATGCCGGAGGCCAGCTTGTAGGGCTTGTCGGCATTGAAGTGGACCGCCTTGATTTCCCAAAGCATCCTGGCCACCAGCTCAGCCATGACGGCGCGATCGGTAAATGTCATCTGGGTCATGCGGAGGCCTCCTTCGCAGCGCTAACGTTCCAGCGGCAATAGCAGCAAGCGGCCCGAGTTTCCAGACGCATAGGAGCTTTTACGGATATCCCCTCCGCCGCGGTCTGCAGAGGCGGCCGGAAGCAATCAGCGCAGTTCTCCGAGATCGGCAGGGAGCATAGTCTTGAACAAGGCGATCACCTTGTCGCCCTCTTCTCTTTTGATAGAAATTGCATAGCGAACGGCAGCCGCGACCAGCTGCATGGTTAGCCGGGCGATCCTTGCCAGCTCGGAATGGTCCCGCTCCGGCCACAGGCGGACGAAGACGGAGAGAAATGCCTGTGAATGCCATTCCATGTCCTCGGCATCGATCTGCTGCAGCAGCTTGTCGGCATGGGTGGCGTGCCAAATGTCGCGCATGACTGGCTCCTCGAGAAACATCGCATAGTAGCCATCGACAATGCGGCCAAGGGCGGCCCGAAGCTCATCGGCGCTCTTTACCGCTACCAGCTCGTCCTCGACGCATTGACGGCCCTGCTCGTTATAGCGTTCGGCCAGTACGCGGATGATCGCCGTCTTGTCAGGAAAATATTGGTAGAGCGAGCCGAAGGAGACGCCGGCTTTCTCGACGATCTCGCCCATGCGCAGCGCATCGCTGCCATTCCTCGCAATCAATTCGGATGCCACTGAAAGGAGCAGATCCACGCGCTCGCGGCCGCGTTGCTGGCTGGGTATGCGCCGCGGCGTGCCGGCCTCGTCCTTGCTGCGCCTGCGTCTTGCGATCGGTTCCTGCGTCATGTCGTTTCCTGTCCGTGACTGTTGACAAGAAATATAAGAGAGTTTATCACATTTCGCAAATGAGAGAGTTTATCACATTTTACGCCGGAGGAGCTTGAAATGCAGATATCGACCATTGCCGTCATCGCTGAGCCGAGAATATCGGCAGAGGGCTCGCGCAACGCTCCTGTCACGAGCGGCGTCAGCCGGATCCTCGGCAGACACGCCAAAGACTTTTCCGACCATGCCCGTGAAACCGCAGCGACGGGCATCTGGAGTGCCTAGCCATGACCTTTCCGATCACGAATATCGCCATCGTCGCCGCCGCACTCAGCAGCGGCCTTCTTGCCGGCGTCTATTTCGCCTTCTCGACCTTCGTCATGCAGTCCCTCGCCCGTCTTCCGGTCGATCAAGGGATCGCCGCCATGCAGTCGATCAACGTCACGATCGTGCGTTCGCCATTCATCGTCGTGTTTATGCTGGCGGCTGCCCTGTCGGTTTTCGTCGCCGGCATGGCTATCATCTATTGGCGAGGCAGCGTCAGCGTGATGATGCTGGCGGGCGCTGCTCTCTATATCGTCGCCAGCTTCCTCTCGACCATCGTGTTCAACGTTCCGCTGAATGACGCGCTCGACAAGGTCGATGGCCACGCAGCGGAAGCAGCGCAGCTATGGACGGCCTATCTCGGCGATTGGATGCGGTGGAACCATGTACGCACGGTGGCGTCGCTTCTTGCCGCATGCGCTTTCGTTCGGGCTCTCCTTTAACCGGTCAAAGGAAGCTGCAGGGGTTTTCGGCGAATGATCCGCTCTAAATCAAAGAAGTAGAGCATGGGGTCCTCCGGGATCCCCTGACACTTTTCGGCACTACGCTTCTAGACGGCGTGCAGATAGGCCGCAACCTCGACACGGTTGCGGCCATTTCGCTTGGCCTCATAGAGCGCCTTGTCCGCGGCGCGAAGAACGTCATCGAAACCAAGTCCTTTGACCGTGCCGGTGGCCACGCCGGCGCTGACGGTGCAGGTGAGAGATTTGCCATCAATGACGATCGACCGCGCCGCAAATGCATCGCGCACCCGCTCGGCGACCTGCTCCGCGCGGCCCGGGAGTGTGTTGTCTAAAACGAGAGCGAACTCTTCGCCTCCAAGTCGGGCTACGGTATCCGGAGAGCGCAGTTCGAAGGAGAGCTCCTGGCCGAACAGCCTGAGCACGAGATCGCCGGCGGCGTGGCCATGCTGATCGTTGATCGCCTTGAAGCGATCGATGTCGAAGATGATGACGGCCATCGACGGACCGAAGGAGCGGTGGCCGTAGAGATCGAACAGTGCGCGGCGGTTGAGCAGCCCGGTCAGGGCGTCGGTGATCGCCTCCTGACGATGAAGTGCCGCCTGGCGCCATTGATGCAGGGCAAGCGACAGTGCTCCGATCCCGGTCATACCGGCAATGCAGACGGCAAGGCTGACATCTTCAGCCCAGTTGTCGGGCGCATGACCGAGCACGAGCTTGCCATCGGCGATCAACACGGCCGCGCAGAGCGCGAAGGAGATGGATGTCAGCGTGTAAAGCGCCGTAATGCCGTAGAGCGGGGTCGGCGCCTCGCGGCGGCTTATCCAGTACTCGCGCGCCGTCAGGAGCAGCAGCAGGCAGATGACGATATTGTCGCCCATGAATGCCAGCCCGTCATAGCCGGCAAGCATCGGCCCGGCCGACACGGCAATGCCGCCGAGGCATCCAAACAGGAACCGAGCCTTGGAAAGCCGACGCGTGCGGAACTGATGGCCGGCTACCCAGATCGTTGCGAAGCCGATAAAGAACAGGACGAAAGTCAAAATGGCAAACATCGGCCGGGGATGGTCGACATAGGAGCCATAGATGAAAATTCCGCCGACAATAGGCACAAGACCGGCAGAGCAGGTCAAGAGAAAGGTGTCGGGCCGACGGGAGAACCAACTTCCGACCAAGGTTACGGCGAGGCATGAAGCGGAAACGCCGAGAGCCAAAAGGAGGGAGTTGTAGTCAACCAGCATCACGCTCTTTCAACGGTTTCGCTCTTACCGCAGGGGATCGCTCGACACGCTAGGCCTGAAGGGGTATCAAATTAGTTACAGCAAATAATAAAGAAAATGTATTTCAATAAAATATACGCTCCATATTGCGGCAAATACCAATATTACGCCGCAATACAGTCTTTATATTTATTATTGATTATATAATAAATATAAAATTAAAGCTCGACGTCCCAGTGCAATGGGAACATCGGATTGAAGACGGTGACCGGACCGGCGCCCGTTTCGATCTTGGCCGGGAAGGTCACGGCATTCGGCCGGCGTACCAGCGTGATGCTGTCCTCATTGACAGGCAGCCCGTACCAGGCCGGGCCATTCAGAGAGGCAAAAGCCTCAAGCTTATCCAATGCACCGTCCTGCTCGAAGACATGGGCAAGGCAGCTCATGGTGTTGATCGAGGTGTAAATGCCGGCGCAGCCGCAGGCGCATTCCTTCAGCGGATCGACATGCGGCGCCGAATCCGTGCCGAGGAAGAACTTGGCGCCGCCGCTCGTTGCTGCCGAGCGTAGCGCCAGGCGATGGCTCTCGCGCTTTGCGACCGGCAGGCAGTAATAATGCGGGCGAATGCCGCCGACGAGGATCGCATTGCGGTTGATGATGAGGTGATGCGTCGTGATCGAGCCGGCGAGATTGGCCTTTGCCGATTTGATGTAGTTCACGCCGTCCGACGTGGTCACATGCTCCATCGTGACCTTCAGTTCCGGCAGGCGCTGGCGCAGCGGATCGAGCACGGTTTCAATGAAGACCGCCTCACGATCGAAAATATCGACGTCCGGCGTCGTGACCTCGCCATGAACGCAAAGCGGCAGGCCGATCTTCGCCATGCGCTCCAGCACGGGCATTGCCTTGTTCAGATCGCGTACGCCGCCATGCGAGTTGGTCGTCGCACCTGCGGGGTAGAGCTTGACGGCGGTGATAAGGCCGCTCTTCTTGCCCTCTTCGACATCGTCGGGGCTGGTATGCTCGGTGAGATAGAGTGTCATCAGCGGCTGGAAACGATCGCCCGCCGGCAATGCCTTCAAAATGCGCTCGCGATAGGCCG